>JANNEX010000586.1:0-5220 GCA_031379155.1 Rubrivivax sp. | reverse complement strand
GGCAGCCAGCCAGGTGGGCATGGCCATCCCCAATTTCTGGTTTGCGATTTTGCTCATCCTGCTCTTTGCCGTGCACCTGCAATGGGTCAGCGCCGGTGGCTTTCCGGGCTGGAGTGAAGACGACGGCGGTGGCCTGTGGCCTGGCATCAAGGCGCTGATCTTGCCTGCCATTGCGTTGGCGCTGGTGCAGGCCGCCATCCTGGCGCGCGTGACGCGCTCGGCAGTGATCGAAGTTATGCGCGAAGACTTTGTGCGCACCGCGCGCGCCAAAGGCTTGTCACGCCGCCAGGCCTTGTGGCGCCACGTGCTGCGCAACGCCATGATCCCGGTGCTCACCGTGGCCGGCTTGCAGTTTGCCAACCTCATCGCCGGCACCATCGTGGTGGAGAACGTTTTTGTGCTGCCGGGCATAGGCCGCCTGGTGTTCCAAGCCATCAGCAACCGCGACCTCATCGTGGTGCGTGACGTGGTGATGCTGCTGGCCGCCGTGGTGGTGGTGGTGAACTTCATCGTCGACGTGCTCTACGCCGTCATCGACCCGCGTTTGCGCCAGGCATGAAAGATATGCTCAAGCGCGCCCTGCGCCACCCCAGTTTTGTCGTCGGTGCGGCCTTGACTTTGCTGCTGGCTGGCGCCGCAGGCTTGTCGCTGCTGTGGACGCCTTACCCGGTGACTGAGATCGACATCCCGTCCAAGCTGCGTGCGCCCAGCGCCGCGCATTGGCTGGGCACCGACAGCCTGGGCCGCGACATCGTGTCGCAGTTGCTGGTGGGCGCGCAAAACAGCATCGTCGTGGGCTTGATTGCGGTGGGCATTGGGCTGATCACTGGCGTCGCGCTGGGCTGCCTGGCATCGGCATCACGCGCCGCAGGGCGCGGCTGGGTCGAAGAGTTGATCATGCGCGCCAGCGACTTCACCTTCGCCTTCCCCGCGCTGCTCAGCGCCATCATGCTGACGGCCATTTACGGGCCTGGGCTGGTCATGAGCATCGTCGCCATTGGCATCTTCAACGTGCCGGTGTTTGCGCGCATCACGCGCGGCGCGGCCAATGCCGTGTGGGCGCGTGACTTCATCACCGCTGCGCGCGCGGCAGGCAAAGGGCCGCTGGCCATCACGCTGGACCATGTGCTGCCCAACATTGCCAGCGCGCTCATCGTGCAGGCCAGCATCAGCTTTGCCACCGCCATCCTGGCCGAAGCCGCGCTGTCTTACCTGGGCCTGGGCACACAACCGCCGCAGCCCAGCTGGGGGCGCATGCTCAATGAAGCGCAGAGCCAGATGTTCCAAGCACCCCTGCTGGCCGTCTACCCGGGCGTGGCCATTGTGCTGAGTGTGCTGGGCTTGAACTTGATTGGCGACGGGCTGCGCGACTTGCTGGACCCCAAGCTGGCGCGTCAGCGTTGATGACCACTCAGACGGCCGCTCAGACGGCCGCTCAGACGGCCACTCAGACGGCTTTGAAAAGGTTGATGTTGGTCGGCTCGTAGCCCAGCTGGGCGTACAGCGAACGTGCGGCATGGTTGTGGCCAAAGACGTGCAGCGCAATGCCGGCCAAGCCCAGCGCGCGTGTCTCAACTTCCAGTGCCAGCATGGCCTGGCGCGCGTGGCCCTGGCGCTGGTGCGCAGCGGCTATGCGCAATTCGTAGACATAGCCCACACGCTGGTCCGCACGTTCTTCAACCGCCATCCACAAGGCGCCCACGCACACCTCAGGTTCGGTGGCGATGTGCCACAGATGGTTGTCTGGCGTGGCCAGCCCTTGCGGCAGCAACTCCACAAAGGCTTGCTGCGACAAACGCAGCGAATCCACCGCCGCCCATTGCCCAGACGCAACTTTTTCTGCGGCGTAAGACACCACCGACTCGGCCAGGAAGGCTGCAAAGTCTTCTTCAACCATGCGCAAGAGCATGGTCATGCACGGGCGCGAGGCAGGCACATCACGTTGACTTCCTTCTGATTTGACCGGCAGCGCCCCACAGCCCAATGTAGCAGCGCGGCCAGCAGCAGCGCGGTCATCGTCCACTTCGTACACTGGCGGCCCTTTGATTGATTTCTGCGAGCCCTATGCGCATCGACTTTGTTTCCGACGTGGCCTGCCCCTGGTGTGCCGTGGGCCTCAATGCGCTTGAACGGGCGCTGGAAAAAATCGGCCCCGAGATCCCCGTGGAGATCCACTTCCAGCCTTTTGAGCTCAACCCCACCATGGCCCCCGAAGGCGCCAACGCGGCGGCGTATCTGAAGGCCAAGTACGGCATGAGCGACGCGCAACTGGCGCACAACCGCAGCGTCATTCGCGAACGTGGCGCTGCCGTGGGTTTTGCTTTTGGTGAGCGCGCGCATGTGTGGAACACCTTTGACGCGCACCGGCTGCTGCACTGGGCCGGCCTGCACGGCAAGCAGCGTGAACTCAAACACGCGCTGCTCAAGGCTTATCACGGCGAGGGCCGCAACCCGGGCGCGCCAGACGTGCTGCTGGAACTGGCCGGCGCCGTGGGCCTGGACGCCAAAGAGGCCGCTGCGGTGCTCAGTGATGGCCGCTACGGCACCGAGGTGCGACAGGCTGAACATGAGTGGCAGCAAGCCGGCATCCAGTCGGTGCCGGCGCTGGTTATCGATCATCGCCACCTCATCTCAGGCGGCCAGCCACCCGAGGTCTTTGAGCAAGCCCTGCGCAAAATCGCCGCTGAACAAAGCACCTGAATGCCGCGCAACATCGAGATCAAGGCGCGCATCACCAGCGTCGAAGCCCTGCTGCGGCGCGCCCAGGCCTTGAGCGACACGCCGGCGCAGTTGATCGCCCAGGACGACAGCTTCTTTGTGGTGCCGCAAGGGCGCCTGAAACTGCGCCAGTTTGCCGACGGCAGCGCCGAGCTCATTCACTATCACCGCGCCGACACACAAGACGCCAAAGCCAGCGACTACGTGCGTGTGCCCGTGCCTGACGCAGCCGCGCTGCGCGAAGCGCTGACACGCGCCTGCGGATTGCAAGGCCGTGTGCAAAAGCAGCGCTGGCTGGTGCTGGTGGGCGCGACCCGCATCCACATCGACCGCGTGTTAGGCCTGGGCGACTTCATGGAATTGGAAGTGGTCATGCAAGAGGGCCAGAGCGACGCCCAGGCCAGCGCGGTGGCAGAAGGACTGATGGCACAACTGAGCCTGTCTGACGCGCCGCGCCTGGCCGGCAGCTACCTAGACTTGCTGCCGTCACCTCAAGCACAAAGTTAGACTCACCCTTCTGGGCTGTCCTTGGCCCCCGTGCGTTTGCGAAAGGCAGCACCATGTCCCACTTCAGACTTCCAGCGGCCAGCCTCTTGGCCGCCACACTCTTGTTGGCCGCCTGCGCCACCACCGAGCAGTCGCGCACCATCGAGCCGCCCAAGGTGGCCGCCGCCAGCGCCCCGGCCTACCAGGGCCCCAAGGCGCCCATTGCCGTGGGCAAGTTCGACAACCGTTCCAGTTTCATGCGCGGCATGTTCTCCGACGGCGCCGACCGCCTGGGCTCGCAGTCCAAGACCATCTTGGTCTCGCATCTGCAGCAGACCAACCGCTTTGGCGTGCTGGACCGCGACAACCTGGAAGAGAGCAAGCAAGAAGCCCAACTCAGGGCCAGCGGCCAGGCCATCAAGGGCGCTGAATTCCTGGTCACCGGCGCGGTCAGCGAGTTCGGCCGCAAAGAGGTGGGCGACAAGGCCTTGTTCGGGCTGCTGGGCCGCGGCAAGACCCAGGTGGCGTATGCCAAAGTGACGCTCAACATCGTCAACCCCTTGACTTCAGAAGTGGTGTATTCCGTGCAAGGCGCAGGCGAGTTCAGCCTGTCCGAGCGCGAAGTGCTGGGCTTTGGCAGCACCGCCAGCTATGACGCCACGCTCAACGGCAAGGTGCTGGATCTGGCCATCCGCGAAGCCGTGAACAACCTGGTCAGCGGCATCGACAGCGGCGCCTGGAAGCCTGTGAAGTGAGGCGTGCCAACGGCGCCGCACGCGGGTGCCTGGGCGTGTCTCTGGGCGTCTGCTCCCGCTGCGCCGTGCTGGCCATGGCGGCGCTGCTGTGCGCCTGCGCCGCTGCGCCCAAGCCCCTATACCAGTGGGGCGCCTACCCGAGTGCGCTGTACGCCTATCTGCGCGACAACGGGGCCGACCTGGGCGCGCAGATCGCCACGCTTGAGGCACAAGCCCAGCGCGCTGGCGCCGAAGGCAGCCGCACACCGCCGGGCTTGCACGGGCATCTGGCGCTGCTGTATTCCAAGAGCGGCGACGACGCCAACGCCATGCGCCACCTTCAAATCGAACGCCAGTTGTTCCCCGAATCCGCAGCCTACATCGACCACTTGCTGAAACAAGCCGCAAAGCCGGCAAGCAAAACCTGAGAGCGCGCCGCCATGCCTGAGCGTTTGATCTTCAGCGGCGCTTGGCGCCACGCGGTGGTGCTGCTGGCCGCAGGGGCGCTGGGCGCTTGCGCCACGCCACCCCCGGCGCGCGACTACACGGCCTTTCACAAGGCCAAACCAGCCTCGTTGCTGGTCTTGCCGCCCCTCAACGACACGCCCGACGTGCTGGCCACTGCCAGCGTGCTGGCGCAGCTGACGCTGCCGCTGGCTGAGTCTGGCTACTACGTGTTGCCGGTGTCGCTGGTCTACGAGACGCTGCAAGCCAACGGCATGCCAAGCGCCGCCGACAGCCATGCCATAGCGCCGCAAAAGCTGCGCGAGGTGTTTGGCGCCGACGCCGTGCTCTACGTGGTCGTCAAGCGCTACGGCGCGGTCTACAAAGTGGTGGCCAGCGATGCGGCGGTGACGCTGCAAGCACGGCTGGTGGACCTGCGCAGTGGCGACTTGCTCTGGGAAGGCAGCGCCAGCGCCTCAAGCGCCGAACAGCAGGGCGCCAACCAGGGCGGCCTGATCGGCTTGCTGGTCAAAGCGGTGATCGAGCAGATCGCCAACAACGTGGGCGAACGCAGCCACGCCGTCGCCGCCATTGCCAGCCAGCGGCTGCTGGGCGCGGGCCGGCCGGGTGGTTTGTTGCTTGGCCCGCGCGCAGCCAAAACTGGCCCACCGCCTTAGGCAGCCGCAGCGCCGGCCTTTGCGGTCGCCAGCTTTAACCGCAAGCCTGTTTCAGGGCGCCAGTGCTGCCGGTATCGCCTGCCCCAAAAAGTCATACACCCGGCGCACCAGCGCGCTGCCGCGAATCTCGCGGTGCACGGCCAGCCAGCACGGCAGCGGCG
>JANNEX010000583.1:0-8899 GCA_031379155.1 Rubrivivax sp. | reverse complement strand
ACCATCGTGGTCACGATAGCCAGGCGGTCCTGGCCCGGGTTGAGCGAGGTCAAGTCGGTCGACAGCCGCTCGGGCAGCATGGGAAAAATGCGCGCCGCAGTGTAGACACTGGTGGTGTTGAAACGCGCGTGATCGTCGATGGCCGTGGCCTTGGCCACCCGCACGTCGACATCGGCCACGGCGATGAAGAGCTTGATCGCGCCGCCCTCCAGCGGCTCACCCGCCGTGAGCTGATCGAGGTCGCGCGAGTCGTCGTTGTCGATCGAACACCAGGGCATCGACCTCATGTCCGCGATCTGCGCGATCTGCGCGATGGGCGCGCCGGCATCGTCGCCGGGCCCGTTGATCGACGCCAACTGCGCTGCCACGGCAGCGCTGAACTCAGGCTCCAGGCCGCGCTCGGTCATGGTGTCGGTGGCGATGCGCACCAGGTCGGCGCGGCGGCGCTCGGGCGTGCGGTTCATGGGCAAGTCCTTGGCTAGCGAAGCAAGCCGCACCCTGCCCGCAGCCACGCGCCGCGTCTGTTAGACAGCGCACAGACGCCCCGGCCCCGGGCGTCTAACTTGCCACGCTCATGAAAGGCAACACCGCCGCCAGAATCGCCCGCCAGCCCTGGGCCTTTGCGCTGCACACCTTGAAGGCGTTCCGCGCCAACCAAGGCCTGCTGCTGGCCGGGGCGGTGGCCTATTACGCGCTGTTGTCGCTGGTGCCGCTGATGATCCTGGCGCTGATCGCGCTGTCGCACTGGATAGACCCGCCCGAACTGCTGGCCACGCTGGGCCGCTACCTGGAGTGGCTGGTGCCGGGGCAGTCCAAGGCCGTCATCGCCGAGCTGGCCAACTTCCTGGCCCACCGCGACGTGGTGGGCTGGGTGCTGCTGGCGACGATGCTGTTTTTCAGCTCGCTGGCTTTCACGGTGCTGGAAAGTGCGATGTCGGTGATCTTTCATCACCGTGTGGCGCAGCGCCGCCGCCGCCTGCTGGTGTCGCTGCTGATTCCGTATGTCTACATCCTGTGCCTGGGCCTTGGGCTGCTGCTGGTGACCCTGGTGGCCGGTGGCCTGCAAGCACTGGGTGAAGAGCGCATCGTCTGGTTGGGGCGCAGCTGGTCGCTTGGCGGCGCGTCGCGCGTGTTGCTCTATCTGCTGGGCTTGGCCGGCGAGATCTTCGTGCTGACCTCGATCTACCTGGTGATGCCGGTGGGACGCCTGTCGCTGGCGCACGCGCTGATCGGTGGCGTCACGGCGGCCGCGCTGTGGGAGGTCTCGCGCCACGCGCTGGTGTGGTACTTCGCCAGGCTGTCGCAGATTGGCGTGGTTTACGGCTCGCTGACCACCGCCATCGCCGTCTTGCTCAGTCTGGAATTGGCCGCCACCTTGCTGCTGCTGGGTGCGCAGGTGATTGCCGAATACGAACGCATCGGGCGTGAACCGCAGCAGCCGCTGCAAGGCCCCGTGCAGGGGCTGACCACCCAACAGGGTTGAACGCGCGGCCCTCAGGCCGTGCCTGGCACATCAGCCGCATTGCGCGCGCACGATCGGCCAATCGTTCTCGCGCAGCATCACCGGCTCGATAGAGCCATTGCCCACGCGGCGCACCACTGCGGCGTCGATTTCGTGGCGATGGCTCACATAGCTGGCCAGAGCGTCGCTGCCGTCCAAGCGGGCGCCAAACCGGTAGTGCAGCACCTGCCGCGACAGGATGGCGCCAATGGGCGGGCCACTAGGCATGGCGACCCAAAGGCGCAGGGCGCCAGAGTCCTCGTGGAAAAACGCTGCCGGCACTTCGTGGCTGGCCTGCGCGCTGTCCTGCGGCTGCGTCATGACGTGCTGGCCGGCAGCGCACGCTGGGCGGCCATGTTCAAACACTGGCTCTTGGCCATCTCTAGCTCCCGACTGGCTTGGTTGACCTGCCTGCGGCACCCTGCAAATCCTTGCGCATCTCTGCAGATTTCCGCAGCCGTGCGGGTCACATGCTGCGCCCGGGCCCTTGAGCGCGTCTGCGCGCCAACGCACAGACGGACGCCGACCTTGGCCTGACCATGGCCGCCTGTCTTCCACCTAAGGATTCATCATGAACATCAAACTGCTGAGCGCATTGCTGGTTTCCAGCGCCCTGTGCGCGCCCCTGTTGGCGCACGCCACCGATGGCACATCGGACCGCAAGCACCCGGCAGCCTTTGTCAAGGACTCGGTCATCACGACCAAGATCAAGGCCAAGCTGGCGGCAGAAAAAATGAGCAGCCTGGCGCGCATCCGCGTCGACACTGACCGCGAGGGCATGGTGGTGCTGAGCGGCCGCGCCCGCACGCAGGCGGCCGTGGACAAGGCCGAGTCGATTGCGCGCGAAGTCGAAGGCGTGACCTCGGTGCAGAACAACATCAAGGTCAAGAAAGACGACTAAGAACAGGTGGCGACGGCTGAAGGCAGCCTTGCGGCAACCGCAGCCTCATCCACACCTGCGGCGCGCCGTCATCGGCGCGTCGTTTTAGGTGTTCAGTCGCCGCTGTAAGGCGTGCCGTAAAACTTGTGCACACCACCGGCCCAGGTTTTGTCCGACATCGTGGGCCACTTGTCCTTGTCGAAGCCCGGCGCGTCCTTGAGGATGCCCTTGACCACGTCCAGCGTGAAGCGCTTGTTCACGGTGTCGAGCTTCAGCGCGGGCCAAGGCACCGCGAAGAGTTTGTCGCCCAGGCCCAGCACACCGCCATACGACAGCACCGCATAGGCGACCTTGCCCGAGGCCATGTCAATCATGAATTCCTTGATGTCGCCCAGGTCTTCGCCGTCCTTGTTGTAGACGTCGTTGCCCAGCAGCGTGTTGGCGCCCATCAGTGACGGGCCCGGGCCGTCATTCTTCCTCGCATACATGCCGAAGTTGTCACGGGTGACGTAGTTGGTGTCCATATCGATTCCTTGTTGCGTTGATGGTTGGCGCTGGCCATGAGCCCAAGCGCCACACCGACCTTAAACAGCGCATCGAGCGCAGTCTGTGCGTTGTCCGACATTCGGGCGCACACCAGCGCTGCGCTTAACGCGTCCCGGCGACCTCGACTTCGACGCGGCGATCAGCTTGCAGGCAGGCGATCAGCTTAGTGCTCGGTTTGCTGCCCTTGCAGTCCTCGGGCTTGGTGACCGGCGCCGACTCGCCTTTGCCCACGGCAGCCAGCTTGGCAGCACTGAGTCCGCCTGAAGTGACGAGGTAGGCCTTGACCGCTTCGGCGCGTTGCGCCGACAGTCGCTGGTTGTAGGCCGCCCGGCCGAGCCGGTCGGTGTGGCCTTCAACGGCAATGACGTCGAACTCGGTGCCCTTGAGTTCTTGCACGAAGTGGTCGAGCGCGCTGCGGCCCTCGGGCCGGACGTCTGACTTGTCGAAAGCGAACAGCGAATCGGCCTCGAAACTCACGCGCCGACGCGCCGGGGGCAGCACCACCAGCGCGGCCGGCGCTTGAGCGACGACCACTGGCGGTGGCAGCGGCGGCGGCGGCGGCGCGGCCACGGGGGCCGCAACGGGCGCCACGTAAACCTGCGCGGCCATCGCGCGCGGCGCCGGGACCGGTGTGCGGCCAAACGGGAACACCAGGCTGACCGAGTACAGGTTGACATCGCCGCGGTTGCCGACTGCGTCGTTGACGCGGTAGCGCTCGGCCTCGGCGCGCATCAGCAGCGACGGGCCGAAGGCGTACTGCAAGCCGGCACCGGCCTTGTAGTTCAAACCGCGCGCGCTCGGGTTCGCGTTGAGCACGTTGACGGCGCCGCTGCCGCTGAAGCTGTCGCGGGTGCGCGCGTACTGCGCCCCTACGCGGGCTATCGCCGACAGCCGCTCTGTCAGTGGCAGTGTGCCCACCAGGTCAAGGTTGCCGCCTTGCAGCTTGATGCTGCCATTGAGCGTGCCCGCCGGCACCGTGGTTGAAGTGAAGCTGAATTTACCGAGCTTGAAGTAGCCGGCCTCAAGCGCGAAGTAGCGGTTGAACTGGTAGCCGCCGAAGAGCTTGAAGCCGCTGTCGCTCTCGTCGCGCGACATCGACGTGGTGCTCAGGCCCGAGGCCAGCAGGCTGGCAGTGATGCGCTCCTGGTCGATCTTGGCCCGCGACTGGCCGAGCGAGAGCCCGCCGTAGCCGTAGCCGCCGTCCTGGGCGAATGCCGAGGCGGCGAGCACAGAGCCCAGGCCAGCCAGGCTCAGCAGCTGCATGATTTTGGTAGGTGTCATTGGATTCTTTCGGGCTGTCATGGTGCGACGATGGTGGTGTTGACCAGGGTCACCGAGGCGGTGAGGCCGATCGCGCGCCCGGTCAGCGTGGTCTGTGCAGTCTGGCCAGCGGTTGAGATCGTGACCCCGGCCGGGGCGATGATGGTGCCGACCATCGCGCTTCGGTCTTCGATGCGGGCGGCGCTGCCGACCTGCCAGAACACGTTCTTCGCCTGCGCACCGTTGATGAGCAGCACGCGGCGCGGCGTTGCGCTCAGGCCGACCGTCAGTGCCGAGCCACTCTGGAATACCCACACCGCATTGGTGTCGCCCTGCGCGTCGAGGGTCAGGTCGCCGCTGGTGATGGCGAAGGTTCCACCGGCCGCGGTGTAGACGGCTGCGGGCAGCACCAGCCCGCCAAGCTGGCCGGCGCCGGGGTCGCTGCCGGGCGGCAGCGCGGCCAGCGCGTTGTAGGCCGTCAGCGCATCGGCGCGCGCCTGCGTCGCGATGGCCAGTGTCGTCGTCGTTCCGGGTGCTGGCGGCGCGCAGTAGATGCTGCCGTTGACGGCGCCGATGTTCAGCGGCGTCTCGGTATAGACGTTGGCAGCATCGTGCAAGCCGGTGATCAAGGTGCAAGCGGCGGTGGTGCCAAGGTTGCCATTGACGACCGTGTTGATGCCCTGGCTGGTGACACCGGCGCCGCCACCAAAGGCGCCGAACAGTGCCGCCGAGCCAAGCTGGACGGCGCCCGTGCAAGGCTGGGTGCCGGTGCCAAAACCCCACACCCGGTCGACCGCCAGCGCGTTGCCGGCCAGATCCTTCACGCCTGCGCTGCCGGACTTGACAGTGACGACAAACGCGCGGCTGGCGGCAAAGCCCGCTGCGCTGCTCGCCACGAAGCTGGCGACCCGGCTCGCTGCATCGTAGGTCACCGTGCCCGCTACGGCGACACCGTTGTCGGTGACGCCAAACGTCGCGCTGTTGATCGTCGTCGCATCCATCGGCTCGCTGAAGGTCGCGCTGACGGTGCGGGTTAGGCAGATGCCGCTGCTGCCGTCGGGCGGGCTAAGGCCAGTCACCGTCGGCGCCAGCGAATCGGCGGCCGCGCCGGTGCTGAAACTCCAAACATAGTTGCCGGCCAGGGCGTTGCCGGCAAGGTCCGTCGCCGCCGTGGTGATGGTGGCGCTGAACGCGCTGTTGCTCGCCAGCGTGGCCAGCGTCGTGGGCGTGAAGGTGGCGGTTCTGGCACCCACCGTATAGCTCACGCTGCCAGCCACTGGCGTGCCCAGGGTGCTGTTGGTGACGGTGAAGCTGGTGGCGCTGAGGGTGGCTGCGGCCATCTCTTCGCTGAAGGTGGCGGTGATCTTCGTGTTGGTCGGCACACTCAGCGCGCCTGCCGCCGGCACCGTCAGCAGCACTGTCGGCCGCGTGGTCTCGAGCAACGCCGCAGTCATGAAGCTCCAGACGAAGTTGCTGGCCAGCGCCAGGGCAGTGCTGTCCTGCACGGCTGTCGTCAGCGTGGCCACACACAGCGTGCTTGGCGGCAGCGCCACGCTGGGCACGAGGGTTGCGGTCCGTGTCGCGGCGTCATAGGTGACGGCGGCGGTGACTGGCGTGCCGGCCGGGCAGGCCAGCGAGAAACTGGTGGGCGTGAGGGTCGCGGACGCCATCGGCTTGCTGAAGGTCGCCGTGACACGAGCGTTGGCCGCGACGCCGCTGACAACAGGCGTGCTGGCCAGCGGTGATGTCACCGTGACGGTGGGCGCCACGTTGATAGCCGGGCTGCCCAGAACCGGATCGAGGCCTCCGCTGCAACCGCCGACCAAGGCGGCCAGCAGTGCCACGATCAAGCCGACTCGGGCGCTGAAAAAATGTGGGGTCTGGTTCATGGTTCCGTCCTCGCGGGCTGGCCGCCTGTCATGCCTTTGTAGAAGATGGCGGCGCGCCTGTCTGTGCGATGTCGAACACTTGGGGCCGCGCCTGGCCATGTCGAAAACGATGGTTCTGAACCAGCGTGAGGAGTCCTTTATCCCGAGCGCTGGCGACAAGCGAGAACTACTTGAAGGCTTTGACCACCGCCTCGAATTGGGCATGCATAGACTTGTCGTGCGCCGTCACGGGCGGGACGGCGCGCGAAATGCCCAGGAGCTGATAGACCGCCATCTGCGCGGCGCGCACCGAGTACTCCACCGTGAAGACCACGTCCTGGGCGATTTCGACGAACTGGCTGACGAAGGCAAAGTTCTTCGTGTCGGGCGGCACCGGCAGCGGCCGGTCGCCGCTTGCACGTGGCATGAACATGCTGGTGATGAAAGGCATGCGGCGAGGGATGCAATTGGCCGACGCGAACACTTGCGCATCAAGGCGCAGATGCCCGCAAAGCTCGGTCAGTATTTCGGTGCCGCTGCAGTCGGCCATCGGCTTGGCCACGAAGTTGCCCACGCGGTCGGGAAACAGGCTGTAGCCCCAGAACACCTGCACGCCGGCCGGCTGGCCGGCAAAGTGCGGCTGGTGCGCCAGCATGATCGACATCAACCAGTTTGAATCCTTGAAGGTGACGAGGCCGCCTGTGCCGGCCTCGTTGCCGCTGAAGCGTTGCATCTCATCGAAGAAGGCCGTGTCTTTGAGCGTGACAGTGAACGACGCCCAGTCCGACTGCGCGACGTTGCTGTTGAAGACCGCCGGCTTGCCAAACGCCGGCCGGCCCTGGGCCAACTTTTCCCACAGCGTCCAACTGCCGTTGTGTGCCTTGGCCAGTTTGGCTGGCGCACTGGTCATCGAGCCCAGGCTGGAGGCATCGGTCATCGAGCCGTTTTGCACGAAGACGAGATCGCCGCTGTCGAGGCTGCGCACCTCGCTGCGGCCAGCCACGGTGCAATGCAGACCGATGACTTCGAACTGCCCGCTCTCGGTCTTGTGGTCGAGCTCCGTGACCGTGCATGCGGTGATCAGTTGCACGCCCTGTGTTTCGAGCCAACGTTGAAGCGGCACCACCAGCGAGTCGTACTGGTTCAAGACTGTGCGCTTGACGCCGGCCAGCGTTTCGATGCGCGAGAACTCGAGCATGAAGCGGTGCAGGTAGCGCTTGAATTCGACCGCGCTGTGCCAAGGCTGGAAGGCGAACATCGTTGCCCACATGAACCAGAACTCGGTCTTGAAGAACGCAGGCGACAGGTGCTCGGTGATGGGACTGGCGCCGAGCGCGCTTTCGTCGGCCCTGCTCAGGGCAAGCAGTTCCAGCCTGTCCTGCATCGAAAAGCCCATCGACGCCACCGGCACCTTGGCGCGCCGGCTGTCGACCAGGCGCGCCATGGCGTTGGAGTGATGCAGTTCGTTGAAGGCCAGCGTCTCGTCGAACACCGAAAGGCTGGGTTGGGTGAGCGACGGGATTGACTTGAAGAGATCCCAGGTGCATTCGTAGTTGTCGGTCGTCAGCATGCGGCCGCCGCGCATCGAGTAGCCGCGTTCAGCATCGCCCGCGCCGTCCAGGCTGCCGCCCAGCACCGTGCCGGCTTCCATGATGACGATATTGCCGCCGGGCACGCCGCCGTCGCGGATCATGAATGCCGCCGCGGCAAGCGAGCCTATGCCGCCTCCGATGAGATAGGCCTTGGATCTCGGGTTCATGGGGCAGTCTCCTGGCTTGAGGGTTGGGCTGGAATGCAAAGTTAGGGGCGCCGCAGCCGCAGGTCTGTGCGCGAGCCCACCGAGCGACGCTTGCATGGCAGCGGCAGTCGCGGCTTGGCCACTGGCATCCAGCAGGGGCGCGGTAAGCGCGCTTGGGCGCGGCCAGTGCCCACGGCCTTTGTGCTCACGGCATGCGTTGGTGTGCCTGTTTTGGCGCCGGGTCTTCTCCCTTCGAATGCGATTCGCCCAGGCGTTCAGCGTCGAACATCTCGGCTTCTTCCACGGGTGTTCTGGGTTCGGCGTCGCGCGCGGCGCTTTCGACCTGGCCCGATGCCACAAAGGCGGCCACCGCTTGCCGATGGCGATGCGTGGCTTCGGTATCGCCTTGTCCTGGCATCTCGGGCACGGCCAGCGCTTGCAGCAAGCGCTGCGCTGCGGGCGCTGACGAAGCCGGGTTCTGGCCCGTGATGAGCAAGCCGTCAGCGACCACATGGACTTGCCAATCGGCGGCCTTGCTGTAGCGGCCACCACGCTCGACCAACATGTCTTCCACCAGGAACGGCACCACATGACTCAGGCCGGCAGCCTGCTCTTCGCTGTTGGCAAAACCGGTCACTGCCTTGTCCTTGAGCAGCCACGCACCATTGGCTGACTTGACATCCCTCAGCACCCCCGGTGCATGGCACACGGCGGCCACCGGTTTGCCGGTAACCAGCATGGCTTCGATCAAGGCGATTGACTGGGCATCAGTGGCCAAATCCCACAGCGGGCCATGCCCGCCGGGATAGAACACGGCGTCGAAGTCGCTGGCGTTGATGCCCCGCAGCGGGTGGGTGCGTGCCAGCGCGGCCTGCGCCACTGGGTCGTTCTTGAAGCGGCGCGTGGCTTCGGTTTGGGCATCGTCCGCGTCGCTCTTGGGGTCTAGGAGCGTGGGCGGCAGAAGGTCGTCGGCTGCAACGCGCGAGAAACCGGCCCCGCCGAGTATCACCTCCTGCGCCCAGGGGGCCGGCCCTGGGCTTGTCGGTGCTCCCCGCCGGTACTGGGTTTTCGCACGTTTCGCTTCGACGCCTTCTGCCGCCCACGCT
>JANNEX010000566.1:0-1621 GCA_031379155.1 Rubrivivax sp. | reverse complement strand
GGCCCACGGCTGCGTATCACACCGTCCAGGCCGCAGCCAAATTCATGCGTGGCAATCTCACGCGCGTAGCTGGGGCTGACGGTGGTGATCTGGTGCGCAAACTGCAAGCCCGCTTTCATGAAGCTAAGTTGGCCGTGGAATTCAAGGCCATTGGCCGACAGGGCTTGCGACGGCAGCCCCAGCAGGCCCCGGTCCTGCATCGCAAAGAGCCCCTGGAAAGCAAGGTTATGCACCGTGAAGACCGAACGTGCTGCCGTGGGCGCGTGCTGGGCCATGTAGGCACAGGTCATGGCGGCGTGCCAGTCGTGGGCGTGCACGATGTCGGGCACCCAGGACGGGTCTGCATCGTCAGCCGCCAGGTGCGCCGCCACGTAGCCCAGCAAGGCAAAACGCTGCAAGTTGTCGGGCCACTCTTGACCCTGGCTGTCTTGGTAAGGGCTGCCACCGCGGCGGTACAAAAAAGGCGCGTCGATGACATACACCGGCAGATGGGTTTGCGGCATGCGCGCCAGCAGCAGCCTGGCACGCAAGGCGCCAAAGCAGGCGCCCATGTCCAGCACCACGCGCGCGCTTTGCACACCGTCCAAAACGGCAGGCAAACCCGGCAGCAGCAAACGCACGTGGGCCCCCTGTTGCGCCAGCGCCGCTGGCAACGCGGCCACCACGTCAGCCAGGCCACCCGTTTTCACGAGCGGGAAGACCTCGGCCGCGACATGCAAAACACGCATCAACTTCATGACCAGCAGACCCTTCAGCTGAGCTTGCGCAACATGTCGCGCGTGACCAGGGTGATGCCCGATTCGGTGCGGTGAAAACGCGCCGCGTCGGCGGCCGCGTCCTCACCGATCACCAAGCCGTCGGGGATGCTGCAGTCGCGGTCGATGATGGCGCGCGTGATGCGCGCATGGCGCCCCACCTGAACGCCCGGCAGCAGCACGCTCCAGTTGATCTGCGCGTAAGAGTGCACTCGCACCTGCGAAAACAGCACCGAACGAGACACCGCACCCGAAACGATGCAGCCGCCCGAGACCATGGACTCAATGGCCATGCCACGGCGGTCTTCCTGGTTGTGCACAAACTTGGCTGGCGGCAGTTGTGCCTGGTAGGTCCAGATGGGCCAGTGCGTGTCGTACAAGTTGAGCAGCGGGTCGGTCGCGGTGAGGTCGATGTTGGCGTCCCAGTAGGCGTCAATCGTGCCCACGTCGCGCCAATAGGGTTCCATGCCGGGCTTGCTGCCGACGCAACTCAACTCAAACGGATGCGCCGACGCCTCACCAGCCTTGACCATGTGCGGGATGATGTCCTTGCCAAAGTCATGGCTCGAATTCGGGTCGGCCATGTCGCGTTCCAGCTCGCGGTAAAGATAGCGCGCGTTGAAGATGTAGATGCCCATGCTGGCCAAAGTACGGCCGGGCTTGCCGGGGATGGTGGGTGGCTGGGCCGGCTTTTCAACGAAATCAGTGATGCGCCGCTCTTCGTCGATGGCCATCACACCAAAGGCCTTGGCCTCTTCGCTGGCCACTTCAATGCAGCCCACCGTGCACTCACGCCCCATGGCCACGTGGTCGGCCAGCATGAGCGCGTAGTTCTGCTTGTAGATGTGGTCGCCGGCCAGCACCAC
>JANNEX010000499.1:0-1949 GCA_031379155.1 Rubrivivax sp. | reverse complement strand
GTCGACGGCCTGGCACCACTGCACGGCCACGTCAGACGGCAGGTAGCGGTTGCTGCCGCGCACCCAGGAAAACAGCTCGCGCTCCAGCTCGGTGTCCAGGTGCACGACCTGGTTCAGCGCATGCACACCGGTGTCGGTGCGGCCCGCGCACACGGTGCGCACGGGCTGGGCGGCAAAGGCGCTCAGCGCCTTTTCAAGCGCATCTTGAACCGTGCGCCCGCCGGGCTGTGACTGCCAGCCCAGGTAGCCCTGGCCACGATAGCTCAGCCCAAGAGCAAGCCGCATTCAGGCGCATTCAGGCGCGCGGTCGGCGACGTTCACAGCTTATCGAGCATGCCCCGCGCCTTGGCCTGCAAAGCGCCGTCGGCCTTGGCCACCACTTCTTCGAGCAGGTCACGCGCGCCTTCGGTGTCACCGATCTGGCGGAACTCTTCGGCCAGTTCGAGCTTGCGGGCCAGCGGGCTGTCGCTTGCCGCATCGCCCGTCGGCGCCGGGCCGTCGGCAATGCCGAAGTCACCGAAGTCCAGGATGCTGGTGTCGCCGCTGTGCTGCTTGGCGGGGGCTTGCGCTGGCGCGGGTGATGGCGGGCCTAAGGACTCCAGGTCAAAGTCCAGCCCATCGTCCATGGCCGCTGCGGGTTTGGAAGGCATGGCAATGGTCGTGGCCACGGCTTGCACATCGGCCGTCGTCGGCCGCTTCACGGGCACGGTCTTGGGGTCTTCGCCAGGCACGCTGAAGGCCAGCGTGTCTTCGCCGCGGAACTCAAGGCCGGTGCTCAAGGGTTGAGTGGCTTCGCTGGGCGTTTCGACGCCGCCAATGGGCAGGTCCAGGTCCAGGTCGATGCCGTCCAGCGTGGCGTCTGCCGCCGGCTGAAAGACCGGTGCCGGTGCCGGTGCGGTGTAGGGCACGGTGGACGCGCCCAAGGGCTCCACCACCTGGCCGCCCGCGCCACGCACTTCTTCGGGCTGGCCGCCGGGCTGGTAAAGCTCGTTGTCGGGGTCGATGCTGCGGCCCAGCTCTTGCGCCTTGCTCCAGTCTTCACCCTCACCGCGTGTCAGGTTGAACATCTGGCTGGCCAGAAGTTCGAAGCCTTTGGCGTCGCGGCGCTTGGCATAGACCTCGAGCAGCTTGGAGCGGATGGCCATGCGCTCGGGGTTGGAGCGCATCGCTTCTTTGAGGATTTCTTCGGCCTGCAAGTCGCGGCCGTAGGCCAGGTAGACATCGGCCTCGGCCACCGGGTCAACGTCGCCAATGGCATCCAGTTGCGACAGCGAATAGCTCATCGAAGAGCTGTTGCCGCTGGTGCTGGCCGCCGCTTCGCGCGTGTCAATGCGCTGGCCACCGCTGGCACCGAAGAAGCTGTCGGGCTGCAAGCGGCTTTCAAGGAAAGACGTTTCGCCAGCGGGCTTGCGCAGGCGGCCACGCAGGCGGTACAGGCCCAGGCCACCAAGCAGCGCCACCAGCACGCCGCCAGCGGGCAGCAGCAGCGAGTTGTCGCTGAGCGAATCCAGGAAACCTGGCCCTTCGGCAGCTGGTGTGCCGGGCTTGGGCGCGGGCGGCTTGGCAGCAGGAGCCGGCGCAGGTGCCGGCACAGGCGCTGCGGCAGGTGCAGGCGCCGGCATAGGCGGGGCCACGGCAACCACGGTGGGCGCCACGCTTGGTGCAGGTGCCGGTGCGGCTACTGGCGCAGGCGCGGGCGCGGGCGGCGGTGCCACGGGCGGGGGCGGGGGAGCGGCCGCCACGACGACAGGCGCCGGTGCGGGGGCTGGCGTGGCTACCGGTGCAGGCTTGGCTGCCACCGCAGGTGCCGGTGCTGGCGTGGCAGCGGCAGGCGTCGCCGCCCCGGGTTTGCCAGCCGCCGGCGCAGCAGCGCCTTGCAGCTTCTTCAAGTCATCGACATTGCGCGCCAGCTCGGCCAGACGCGTGCCGTTGTCCTTTTTCTCAGCCTC
>JANNEX010000493.1:0-1540 GCA_031379155.1 Rubrivivax sp. | reverse complement strand
GGCAGCCTGGTGTTTGAAGGCTTCTTCGGCCTGCCGGGCCTGGGTGCTTACGTCATCGAAGCCATTGGCAAGCAGGACTTTGCGGTGGTGCGCACCATGGTCTTTGTGGGCTCGCTGCTCTACATCGCCACCTTTGCGCTCATCGACATTGCCTACACCTGGGTTGACCCGCGCGTGCGTCTGGCCTAACGACAAAAATAAGCATGCCAAAGATCGTTCTGCTGTGGACTGACATTGCCGTTTGGCTGTTGCTGGCCGTGCTGGTGGCCTACACCGTGAGCGTGCTGCGTAAGCCCGAACTGGCCGCCAAGTGGGGCCGGGTGTTTCGTGACGCGCCAGCGCTGGCCTCATCCATCATCTTGCTGCTGTGCCTGGGTGTGACCCTGCTCGACAGCGTGCACTACCGTTCTTTGCTGCCGCCCGCTGCGGGGGTGAAAGACGCAGCGCCGGCCTATGACTCGCGCACGCGTTCGCTGCTGGACTTGGCCATGGCCGACTTGCTGGCGGCGCGCGAGTCGACCTATTCCATGCCGCTGTCGTATGTGGGTTTCACCAAGGAATCTTTGGTGGTCGACGGCCAAGTCAAACGTGTGGCGCCACGCCTGGTGTTTGGCGGCCAACACCTGGCTAACCCTGAAAGTGACTGGGCTGGTGATGTCGCTGGCAAAGCCGGCGTGGGCTTGCTGTGGGGCGCCTTGGGGGCACTCATCAGCTGCGCCTTGCTCGTGGCCGGGGTGGCGCGCGGGCGCAAGGCCAGCTTTGCAGCGACCTGGCAGCACATCCGCCGCCAAGACGGTCAGGTTCCCTGGCATGTGGCCTTGATGACCCTGGCGGTGCTGGGCTTGCTTGTCGGCCCGGCCACGATGCTGTCCGGCCCCTATCACCTGCTGGGCACCGACTTGACCGGCAACGACGTGCTCTTCCAAAGCCTGAAGAGCATACGCACGGCCTTTGTCATCGGCACTCTGGCAACAGTGGCCACGCTGCCGCTGGCTGTCAGCCTGGGCCTGCTGGCCGGCTACTTCAAAGGCTGGGTGGACGAACTGATTCAGTACCTCTACACCGTGCTGTCGTCGGTGCCCAACGTGCTGCTGATTGCGGCCTGCGTGCTGATGGTGCAAGTCTTCCTGGACAAGAACCCCGACCTGTTCGAAACCGGCGCCGAACGTGCCGACCTCAAACTGTTCTTGCTGTGCGCCGTGCTCGGCCTGACCGGCTGGGCCGCGCTGTGCCGCTTGCTGCGCGGCGAAACGCTCAAGCTGCGTGAATTGGAATACGTGCAAGCCGCCAGCGCTTTTGGCATCAGCCACGCGCGCATCATGGCGCTCCACATCGTCCCCCATGTGGCGCTCCTGATGCTCATCGTCACCGTGCTTGAATTCTCTTCGCTCATCCTCTATGAAGCCGTGCTGTCCTACGTCGGTGTGGGCGTCGACCCATCCATGAACAGCTTTGGCGGCATGATCAATTTGGCGCGCAACGAGATGAGCCGCGACCCCGTGGTGTGGTGGTCATTCGCCTCGGCCTTCGGCTTCATGGT
>JANNEX010000467.1:0-1863 GCA_031379155.1 Rubrivivax sp. | reverse complement strand
CTGGTCGCTGCGCTGCGCACACCAGCTCAGCAAAGCGCCGTTGCCAGCGTCGGCCACGGTCATGCCCAGGCCAAACGCCAGCGCCATCATCACGACAGCGCCCAGCCCGGCTTGCGAGGCAAACAGGGCTGCTTGCGCCAGGGCGTCCAGCGACACCGCGAATGCCACGCCCACCAGCGCCGGATGCAATTGGCGGCCTGTCAGCCGCGCCATTAAATGGGCGAGCAAGCGGGACATGAGGCCCATGGGGCGCTGCCCGGCGCTGCCTGGGCCGAAGGCGTGCCAGGCATTGCCTGCGGCAATGAATATCAACAAGCCACACGAGATGAACAGCCCCGCGCCGTCCAGCCACGGCGGCAACACGGTGGCTTGGCCGAACAGCAGCAGCGCCG
Source organism: Rubrivivax sp. (assembly GCA_031379155.1). Lineage (GTDB taxonomy): Bacteria > Pseudomonadota > Gammaproteobacteria > Burkholderiales > Burkholderiaceae_C > Rubrivivax. The sequence goes on along the minus strand of JANNEX010000467.1, from coordinate 1,471 downwards.
CCACCAGAATGGCGGCGCTGTGCCCCACCGCAAACTGCAAGCCCACGCTGCGGGCGGCCCAGTTAGAACGGTGCGAGCCTTGTGAGTCTTGCGAGTCTTGCGAGCCCTGCAATTGGCGCGCGCGTGTCATGCCGTCAACCACGGCAATGTGGTCGGCGTCAAAGCCATGGCGAAAACCCAGGGCGGCGGCCAGGGCCAAGGCACTCATCAAGGCGCTGCTGGCCCATTCAGCGTTCATGCCGCAGCCTCGGTTTTTCCATGCGCGCGCGGGTCCTGGCTGAAGACCAGTGACTTGATGGTCACCGGCACCGTCATAGATGGCATGCGTATGCGCCCCAGGTCAATGAAGTCAAAGCCCCACAACGTGATGCCGTCTATGCACAGCACGGGCGAGCCCGCAGCCACCACCCGCGCGTCTTCAAACAGCAGGTAGCCCAGGGTGAGTGCGATGTCGCCGTCGGCCACCACGTAGATGGGCCGCGCTGCGGCCAGCGTGGCCGGCAGTGCGTCCAACAGGCCTTGCTTCAGCGCCGACAGGCGCGCGTAGGCGGGCGGGCCGCTCCAGCGCAGCGCAATCGCCACGTCTTGTTCGCCTTCGGTCAAATCGTGGGCGGTGAAAGACTGGCGCAGCGACTGCGCCACCGCAGCAGCATCCACCGCGCCTTCGCCCAGTGTGCTGGGCAGCGGCAGCACTTGCAGGTTCTTGCGCGGCAGCAGCACACGTGGCGTTGAAATGAAGGTGGTGTTGCCGCTGAGCTGCAAGCTGTATTCGCTGGCGCCCAGCACGGTGGCGTGCATGCACTCGCCCGCCGGCAGCAGCGGCCAGGGCAGCGCGCCGGCGTCCAGGCGCTGGCGCATGGCCTGCCCCAGCAGCTTGCCCAGGTCACAGAAGTCGCGCGGTTCGCGGCCGTAGACGTATTCACCCACGCCGCCTGAAAACATGAGGCCGCTGATGCCGGCCCAGTCGCGGGACAGGTCGCTGATGGGGTCGGTCAGCATCAAGCCACGTTGGTCGGCAGGTGTGGCTTGGCCCGTCAGCACACGCACCAGCGCGTCGGCCATGCCCGCAGCCACCTGCGCCAGTTGTGCGCGCGTGACCAGGCTGCCCGGCTGCCACTCAAACCCCGCACGCAGCGCATGCGCGCGGCCCTGCGGGTCCAGCCGGGTGATACAGCCTTGGGCGTCGGTCACCAGCAAACGCCCGCCGATATGCACAGCGGCGGTGGCCACCAACTCACCGCTGTCCACCAGGCCCAGCTTGGTGGTGCCGCCGCCGATGTCGACATTGAGGATGCGCGAGCCGGCGTCGAATGAGCGCCGCGCCGCGCCGGAGCCATACACGGCCAGGCGGCTTTCCATGTGGTGGCCGGCGGTGGCGCAGACAAACTCTCCGCCCTGCTCGGCCAGCAGCGCGGCTATGGCCGCAGCGTTGTCGCGGCGCAGCGCTTCGCCGGTGAGGATGACCGCCCCC
>JANNEX010000460.1:0-2340 GCA_031379155.1 Rubrivivax sp. | reverse complement strand
CCGGGCGCGCAACCAGGCCATCGTCGCGGCGCGCGGCAGCATCCTCTTGCTCATCAACGACGACACCATCGCCGTGCCAGAACTGGTCACTGAGCATCTGCGCACCCACGACCAGCACCCCGACGACCGCGTGGCCGTGCTGGGCCGCATGACGGTGTCGCCCGACCTGCCGCCTTCGCGTCTGGCGCCTCTGCACCTGGACCACGCCTTTGTGGGCCTGCGCGAAGGCGACGCACTCGACTGGCGCGCTTTCTTCACCTGTAACGTGTCGGTGAAAAAAACGCTCTTGGACCGGGGCGGCGTGTTTGAAGAGCGCATTCGCTACCACGAAGACCTGGAGTTAGCCTTGCGCCTGTCGGCCCACGGCCTGCGCGTGGTATATCGACCGCAGGCCCTGGGCTACCACGACCACTTCCTGGCCGAAGAGGAATTTTTGGACATCGCAGCGCGTGAGGCGCGCGCCCTGTGCGCGTGGCACCGTTTCGCGCCGGCGATGCGCCCGCAGCTCGCCAAGCTGGGCTTCGAGCCCGCGCTGCCACGGGCCCAACAACTGCGCCACCGGGCCATCGACGCACTCATCAATGGCTGGACGATGCCACTGTGGAGCTGGCTCGCGCGGCACTGCCCGCAGTCGCTCGATCGCGTGAGCCTTGCCATCTATAGTCAGATGTACCAAAGCCGCAAGCGTGCGGTGCTGCGGGAGGAATTCAATGGCGGCTGAACGCTTTTGCGCGGTGACGGATGCCGCACACCACTTCCCCGCCCGGCGGGCTTTCGGCACCGCCGGCCTGCGCTGGGCGACGGTGCTGGGCGCATCGATGCTGCTGGGCTGCAAACAAGGCGGTGAAACCGCCGTGCCGGCCGCCATTAAACTAACGCCAGAACAGCGTGCAGCGCTGAAAACCCGCGCGCTCACCGAAATCGGCGTGGCGCCGCAGTGGGGTCCGCCCGAACTGGTGCCCGGCGATGTCAACAGCGAAGGCTGGGAAGACAGCGCCCAGATCTCGAGCGACGGCAGCAAACTCTATTTTCAGTACTTCCCCGGCGACATGTTCCGCACCGAAGAGGTCTTCAAGTTTCACCGCCCGTTGGCCCAGGGTGGGCTGGGCGCCGACCCCAAGCTCTACGACCGCTACCACCGCGGCCCGCCGCGTGGCGTGAACCCGCCTTACACCAGCGACATCATGGTCAGCACGCGCGTGGGTGAGCGCTTCGGCCCACCGCAGCGCTTTGAGTACTCACGCGACGGCCGCAACGAATGGGGCCTGATGTTCGGCCCCGACGGCGCCGCCTATTACGTGTCGCACGACCCGTCCAAAGAAATGAACATGGACATCTATCGCAACGCCGTGCTGCTGCCCATACCCGGCCGCGAGCGCTACCACGAAGACAACCCGCACTTCGCCGTCACGCCCTTCGGCAACGAACTCTTCTTCGACTGCAACAACCGGCCACAAAGCAAAGGCAAGGCGCACATCTGGGTGACGCGCGAACAGGGTGGCCGCTACAGCGAACCCGAAATGCTGCCCGAGCCCATCAACCTGCCCGGCTCGACCGAAGTGCAGCCGCACCTGGCCAGCGACGACCAGCTTTACTTCACGTCAGCGCGCGGCGGCACCATCGGCATTTACAGCAGCAAACGCAACGGCCGCGACGCTTGGGGGCCACCGCAAAAGGTGCTGTGGACCCACCACAAAGGCGCCGGCTTCAATGCCTGGGGCCTGGGTGAACCCACGCTGACCGCAGACCGGCAGTGGCTGTACTTCGTCGTCGTCTTTGACGATGGCACGCATGCCTTTGATGCCGACGTGGCACGGGTGCGGCGCCGCAGCTGATGGGCCCGCACGAGTCCACAAACCAGTCATGCATGAACGTCCCGGCGGTCAGCATCATCGTCAACGTGCGCAACGGCGCGGCCACACTCGAGGCCGCGTTGCGCAGCGCGCTGGCGCAGAGTTTTCAGGACTGGGAAATGGTGGTCTGGGACGACGGCTCGGTGGATGAATCGGCCGCTGTTGTGGCGCAACTCGCGGACCCGCGCCTGCGCTACTGGCGATCAGACCTCGGCGGTGGACTCGGCCCAGCGCGCGCGCGGGCCATTGCCGTGGCGCGTGGACAGTGGCTGGCTTTCCTCGACCAAGACGACCTCTGGCTGCCCGACAAGCTGCGCTTGCAGATGGCGCTCACGGCGCCCGGGGTGGGCCTGGTCTATGGCCGCGCGGTGATGTTTTTTGAAGACGGCCGGCAACGCGACTTCGACCATTGGCATGAGTACGAAGCACTGCCTGAAGGCCATATCTTTGAGGCGCTCTTTGCCTGTTCCTGCTTCATCTGCATGAG
>JANNEX010000448.1:0-2003 GCA_031379155.1 Rubrivivax sp. | reverse complement strand
GCATGCTGATTGGGCGCGAGCTGTTTGCCGAGACGATGTGAAGGCTGTTCGCGCACCGTCTGCCTATACTGGCGGCCAAGCCTGAACACAGCTTGATTGGAGGCACAACATGGGGCAGATCACACCGCATGAAGCACTTGTGCTGCGCTGGGCCGAGCTGTGTGCCGACCCGCGCTGGCACGACTTGGCGGGCAAGATCGAACTCAATGGGCTGGGGGTGATTGAGATGAGTCCTGCCAGCAACCGCCACGCCAAGGCCCAAGCCGACATCTCGCATGCACTGCGCATGCAGCTACCCACAGGCGGCGCCTACGTGGAATGCTCAGTGCTCACCACTGACGGCGTTCGTGTCCCCGACGTGGCCTGGGCCTCGGCCGACTTCATGGCCCGCCACGGCGAGGTCACGCCCTTCCCGCAAGCCCCAGAAATCTGCATCGAAGTGCGCTCGCCGTCCAACACCGACGCCGAGATGGCGCACAAGACGCAGCTCTTCTTGCAAGCCGGCGCGGTGGAGGTGTGGATCGTCACCGAAGCTGGCGACTGGCAGGTCTTCGACATTCAAGGTGCGCAGCCAGCCACGCGTTTCAAGGTGCGGCTGAACCCAGACACGGCACCCGGCAGGCCCTGAACGCCGGCCCAGGCCGGGCGCTGTCTACACTCTGCGCATGAGCGACACCGCCCCCGACGAATTGCGAGACCTGCTTTCCAACAACCGCCGTTGGGCGGCAGACACTGAACAGCGCGAGCCCGGCTTCTTCACCCGCCTGGCCAAGCAGCAAAACCCGCGCTACATGTGGATAGGCTGCGCCGACAGCCGCGTGCCGGCCAACGAAATCACCGGGCTGGACCCGGGTGAAGTTTTCGTGCACCGCAACGTCGCCAACGTCGTGGTGCACAGCGACCTCAACGCGCTGTCGACCATCCAGTTCGCGGTGGAGCACTTGAAGGTCAAGCACATCATGGTCGTCGGCCACTACGGCTGCGCGGGTGTGCGTGCGGCCATGCGCGGCATCCGCATAGGCCTGGCCGACAACTGGCTGCGCCATGTGCAAGACGTGCGCCTGCGCCACCGCAAGCGGCTAGACCATTTGCCGGCGGCCGAGCAAGAAGACATCCTGTGCGAGATGAATGTGATTGAGCAGGTCGGCAATGTGGCCTTGTCCACCGTGCTGCAAGACGCCTGGTCACGTGGCCAGGCGGTGGCGGTGCACGGCTGGGTTTACGGACTCAAAGACGGACTGCTGAAAAACCTGCACGTCACCATGGACAGGCCCGACGCCGTGGTGGACGTGTTTGCCGCTGCTCTCAAACGTTATCCACGCAGCGTGGCCGTTAGCTTGGACGCTGAAGACGACGACCCCCACGACGACGCCGACACCCGCTTCGGCCTTGGCAGCCTCTGACCCAAGCAGGTTCGCAAAACATGTTCCCGCACCAACTCACCGACAGCCGCGCTTTTGACATCGCGCAGGCTTTGCTGGACGGCTTCAACCGCCACTACCGCCTGTTTCGCGAAACCACTGCCAACGCCAAGCGCCGCTTTGAGCAAGCGGACTGGCACGGCCAGCAAGACGCACAAGCCCAGCGCATCGAGTACTACGACCAGCGCGTGGACGAAGCGGTGCAGCGCCTGCGCAGCGACTTCAACAGCGACGCGCTGAACATGGACACCTGGCAGCAGGCCAAGCTGCACTACATCGGCCTGCTGGTCGACCACCACCAACCCGAATTGGCCGAGACCTTTTTCAACAGCGTCACCGCCAAGCTGCTGCACCGCAGCTACTTCAAGAACGACTTCATCTTTGTGCGGCCTGCCGTCAGCACCGAATACATCGAAAACGACGAACCTGCATCCACCCCCACCTACCGCGCCTACTACCCCACCAAGAACAACCTGCACGAGGTGTGGACACGCATCGTCAGCAACTTTGCGCTGGCGCCCGCTTTTGAAGACCTGGAGCGTGACGTGGCCCATGTGGTGCAGGCCATGTTGACCGAGCTGG
>JANNEX010000447.1:0-6726 GCA_031379155.1 Rubrivivax sp. | reverse complement strand
CGCCAGTGGATCAACTGCGGCCAGGCCGGCCCGCTGGGCTGGACCATGCCTGCCGCGCTGGGCGTGGTGGCGGCCGACCCCACGCGCACGGTGGTGGGCTTGTCAGGCGACTACGACTTTCAGTTTTTGATCGAAGAGCTGGCCGTGGGCGCGCAGTTCAGGCTGCCTTATGTGCACGTGCTGGTCAACAACAGCTACCTGGGTTTGATACGCCAAAGCCAGCGTGGGTTCGAGATGGACTTCTGCGTGCAACTGGCGTTTGAAAACCAGAACGTCGATGACACCACACTCAAGAGTTATGGCGTTGACCACCAGGCCGTGGTGCAAGGCCTGGGCTGCAAGAGCCTGCGTGTGACTGACCCCGAAAAGCTGCAAGACGCCATGCGCCAGGCGCAGGTCATGGCGCGGCAATACCGTGTGCCTATCGTGCTGGAAGTGATCCTGGAAAAAGTCACCAACATCGCCATGGGCGTGGAGATCGACAAGATCAACGAGTTCGAAGACATCGACTGCCGCCACCCCGAAGGGCGGCAGGGGTTGGAAATGGCGGGGCTGCTGGAATGAAGACCGAACGCGGGCCGAATCCCCTCGGGGGATCGACTGCCGTATTGCGGCAGTCGAGGGGCCCGGCTATTCACCCGGGATGCGCTGCGCGTGCAGTTCCACCTTCCTGGCGCTGCGCTTGCGCATGTGGATGTTGAGCATCTCCACGCCCAGTGAAAAGGCCATCGCAAAGTAGACGTAGCCCTTGGGCACATGGTGGTCAAAGCCCTCGGCCACCAGCACCACGCCCACCACCACCAGGAAGCTCAGCGCCAGCATCTTGATGGTCGGGTGGTCTGACACAAAGCGGCCAATCGGGCCGGCAAACACCATCATCAACGCGACAGAGCCAATGACCGCTGCAATCATGATGCGCACGTCGTCCACCATGCCCACGGCGGTGATGATGGAGTCCAGCGAAAACACCAAGTCAACGACCATGATTTGCAAGATAACTGCGGTGAAGGTGGCCTTGACAGCCTTGCTGCCGTGGCTGTCTTCGCTGCCTTCCACCGACTGGTGGATTTCACTGGTGCTCTTCCAGATCAGGAACAGGCCGCCCAGGATGAGGATGAGGTCACGGCCCGAGATTTCTTGGCCCAGCACCGTGAACAGCGGCGCCACCAGGCCGACGATCCAGGCCAGCACCAGCAGCAGGCCTATGCGCATGAACATGGCCATGAAGAGGCCAATCTTGCGCGCGAATTCGCGCTTTTCCTTGGGCAGCTTGTCGACCAGGATGGAGATGAAGATGATGTTGTCTATGCCCAGCACCAGCTCTAAGGCGGTCAGGGTGGCAAAGGCAATCCAGGCTTGGGGGTTGGTGATGAGTTCCATGGCGCGATTTTGCGGTGCGGCCTCAAAACAGTCCTACCCGCACATGCCCCAATTCCCCTGCTGACGTGGGCCCTTGTCCGCCCACAATCCCTTGGCATACCACCGAAAGACAAACATGCCCCGCTTTGCCGCCAACCTGTCGATGCTGTTCACCGAAGTGCCTTTGCTCGAGCGCTTTGAGCGCGCAGCAAGGGCCGGCTTTGCCACCGTGGAGTTGCAGTTTCCCTACGAGGTGACGGCACCGGCCATCCACGAACGCCTGGTGGCCAACCGGCTGAAGATGGTGCTGCACAACCTGCCTGCCGGCGACTGGGCAGCGGGTGACCGCGGCATTGCCTGCAACCCCAAGCGCGTGGCGGAATTTCGCGCTGGCGTGGCCAAGGCGGTGGACTACGCCACTGTGCTTGGCGTGCCACAACTCAACTGCCTGGCCGGCAAGCCGGGCGAAGGCACCACTGACGCCCAAGCCCGCACCACCTTAGTGGACAACCTGCGCTTTGCCGCTGCCGCATTGAAGACGGCCGGCCTCAAGCTGCTGATCGAGCCTATCAACAATTACGACGTGCCGGGCTTCTGGCTCAACCGCACCGAGCTGGCCATTTCGGTGCTGGACGAGGTGGGCGCCGACAACGCTTTTGTGCAGTACGACATCTATCACGCACAACGCTATGAAGGCGAGCTGGCGGCCACCATCAGCAAGTACCTGGCGCGCATAGGCCACATCCAGGTGGCAGACAACCCTGGCCGCAACGAGCCAGGCACGGGCGAGATCAACTACAGCTTCTTGTTCCAGCACCTGGAGCGCATTGGCTACACCGGCTGGATAGGCTGCGAATACAAACCCGCTGCGACCACCGAAGCCGGACTGGGCTGGCTGGAACGGGCGCGTCGTCAACTCAAGGCCACGGCCTAAAACTCAAACGGAGACAGCCACATGAAATTGGGATTCATAGGCTTGGGCATCATGGGCGCACCCATGGCCGGCCACCTGCGCACTGCGGGCCACGAACTCTTCGTCACGACACGCAGCACAGTGCCGCCATCGCTGTTGGATGCGGGTGCGGTGCGCTGCGTTGATGCCACTGCAGTCGCGCGTCAGGCCGACATCATCTTCACCATGGTGCCCGACACGCCCGACGTGGAAAAGGTGCTGTTTGGCGCGGCCGGTGTGGCTGCGGGTTTGAGCGCCGGCAAGACCGTGGTCGACATGAGCAGCATTTCGCCCATGGCCACCAAGGACTTTGCGGCGCGCATCAACGCTCTGGGCTGCGACTACCTGGACGCGCCGGTCAGCGGCGGTGAAGTCGGCGCCAAGGCCGCCAGCCTGACCATCATGGTCGGTGGCAGCGACGCCACCTTCGCCAAGGTGCTGCCGCTGCTGCAACTGATGGGCAAGAACATCACCCACGTCGGCGCCAATGGCGACGGCCAGACCACCAAGGTGGCCAACCAGATCATCGTGGCGCTGAACATCGCGGCGGTCAGCGAAGCGCTGGTCTTTGCCAGCAAGGCTGGCGCCGACCCGGCCAAGGTGCGCCAAGCCTTGATGGGCGGCTTTGCAGCGTCAAGAATTCTTGAAGTGCACGGTGAACGCATGATCAAGCGCACCTTCAACCCGGGCTTTCGCATTGGCCTGCACCAGAAGGATTTGAACCTGGCTTTGCAAGGCGCCAAGGCGCTGGGTGTGGCGCTGCCGCAGACGGCGGGCGCGGCGCAGTTGATGCAAACCTGCGCGGCGCAGGGCTGGGACCAGCTGGACCACTCAGCGCTGGTCAAGGCGCTGGAGTTGATGGCCAAGCACGAAGTGGCGAGCAGCGCGCCTAACACCTGACCCGCGCTGACGCGCCCTGACCCGTCCTGACCCGTCCTAACGCGTTCCTAACGCTGCATCCGTACAACGCCGCTCAGACGGACCTGTGCAGGTCCGGATTCAAGGGGCTGCGATGACGACAAGCTGGATTCGTGCGGTGGTGGTGCTGGGTCTCGTGGCCTGGATTGCCGGCTGCGGCGGTGGTGGCGGCGAGACCAGCGCTCCGGCAGCGCCGGCGCCAACGGCCGGACCGCCGACGATCGGTGCGGCTGGCGGTACTGCCAGCGACGCCAGTGGCGCCAGCGTTGTCGTCCCGGCCGGCGCGTTGGCAACTGCCACCACGATCCGCGTGGCGATGGACTCTAGCGGCGCCCCGGCCCTGCCTGCGGGCTTGGTTGCGGCGGGCAGCACCTACGTCATCACACCGCACGGCGGCGAGTTTGCGCAGCCGGTGGAGGTGAGCATCCCGGTGCCCGCAGCGACGCTGCGGCCCAATGAAGAGTTGCGCCTGGCCAAGGCGCAACCGGGCGGCGAGTGGGAAGTGCTGGGCGACACGCGGCTGCTGGACGGCAAGCTGGTGGCGCAGGTCGGCAGCTTCTCGTTTTTCATGCCGGTGATCATCATCTACCCGCTCCCGCTGGTCCAGCTCGTGCCCTACCGGGTGAGCACCACGCTCGACTGCGGCGGCCAGTCCTGTTCCGAGGCGGTCGGCACCGTCGCGGCGACCTTCAACGTCACCGGCAATGGCGGCCAGGTGCCGAGCAACTGCACCAACCCGACGCTGACATTTCGAGAGGGCACGGCGCTGCCGCTGAGCTTCAGCGCAACCGGGCCGAACCTGCCGATCAGCGGCGGGGTGATCACGCGCAGCGTCCGCGTTCCGACGACGCTCTACAGCCCGCGGTGGAGCTTCGGCGTGGCCGTGCGCTGCAACTACAGCATGGGCATCGGCGATTCCCAGCGACGAATCTTCTGGAAGAGCCCGCCGGCCTATCCCGCCGTCGGCATCTATCGCACGCCCTTGCAGCTCGACGTCGTTGAAGGCCTGCCGGCGGGCGTGGACGCCGTGCTGGAAGGAGGCGCGGCCCAGAGAGCCCAGCAACACCCCTACGGCTTTGCGCAACCGACCTCGGTCAACCGCGCCGTGGTCGAATGGCAGCGCAGCGACGACCAGGGTGCGTCGTGGCGCCTTGTCGCCCGCTCGTACCAGGACGAGGCCAACCCCGATCCTCTGGTCATGAGCTACCCGTGGCGCTACTGGGGCGTGCGCCACGGCTTCATCGCCGCCGCCGCCGACCAGGGCGCGCTGATCCGCGTGCTGGCCTGCTACACGCCGCCCGACGTGCCACCGCCGCCTTGCGTCACCAGCACGCCTACGCGCATCAACGTGCTGCAGCAAAGCGCACTGCCGACCTTCGTCCAAGCACCCAGCGCCATGCTGATCCGCTCGGGTCAAACCGCGAGCTTCACTGTCGCTGCGGCCGGCTTGCCCGCGCCAACGCTGCAATGGCAGACCCGCGCGGCCAACGCCGCCGGCGCGTGGGCCAACGTGAGAAGTGGCGCCGGGGCCACGACCGCCAACTACACCACACCGGTGTTAAGCACGGCTGACAACGGCACGCAATACCGTGTGGTCGCCAGCAACGCCACGGGCAGCACCGAGAGTGCCGCTGTCAGCGTGTCGGTGAGCGACCTGGATGTGGCGCCCACCATCACCGCGCAGCCCGCCGGCTTGAGCGTGAGCGCCGGCAACGACGCCGCGTTCGCTATCGCCGCGCGCGGCACCGAAGCCTTGAGCTACCAGTGGAGCAAGGATGGCGTGCCGATCAGCGGCGCCAACAGCCCGGTGCTGCGGCTTGCGGCGGTCAATGCCAGCCAGGCCGGCGCCTACAGCGCGGTGGTGAGCAACGCGGCCGGCACGCTGGCCAGCAACCCGGCGACATTGACGGTGAGTGCGGGCTCGGCCGTCGCCGTCGCGCCCAGCATCGTCACGCAGCCGGTGTCGGTGCTGGTCAACGCCGGCAATACCGCCACCTTCGCCGTCGGTGCCAGCGGCAGTGGCACCTTGAGCTATCAGTGGCTGCGCAACGGCCAGCCAGTCGTCGGCGCCACGGCGGCGTTCTACAGCATTGCCCAAGCGGCGGTTAGTGACGCCGCCACCTACGCGGTGCAGGTCAGCAACGGCGTCGGTCCCGGTGTCACCAGTTTCAACGTGGTGCTGACCGTGAACCAGAGCGCACAGCCCACCGCCGTGGCGATCGGCGTGCAGCCTGCGCCCCAGGTCCAGCCCCCGGGCGGCAGCGCAACCTTCGCGGTGGCCGTCAGTGGCAGCGGGCCGATCACTTACCAGTGGCTGAAGAACGGCGTGCCCATCGCCGGCGCGACAACGGCCGTGTTGACGCTGGCCGGCATCACCAGCAACGACGCGGCGGACTACAGCGTCAGCGTCAACAACCCGCTGGGCACCGTGACCAGCAACCCTGCCAACCTCACCGTGCTGGGGGCACCGCTGGTCAGCACGCAGCCGGCCGCCGCGAGTGTCAACGAAGGCGCCCGCGCCAGCTTCACGGTGGCAGCCAGCGGCAGCGGGTTGCTCTACCAGTGGACGCGCAATCAGGGGGCCATTGCCGGCGCTTCATCGGCGAGCTACACCACGCCAGCGCTCACGCCGGCCGACAGCGGTGCGGTCTACGGCGTGATCGTCTACAACGGCGCCGGCTTGGTCTTCAGCAACAGCGCGGTGCTGACCGTGACGGCGCTGGTGGCACCCAGCGTGACCCAGCAGCCGGTCAACGTGACGATCGAGCCCGGCCTGCCCGCCAACCTCTGCGTGGCGTTCGGCGGCACACCGCCGTTCACGGTGCTGATGCAGCGATGGGACGGCACGCAATGGGCCACCTTGGGGAGTTTCCCGATCAACTCCAACAGCTTGACCTGCATCTCCACGCCCAACCTGCAACTCGCCGACAACGGCGCGCAGTTTCACTTCATGGCCAGCAACGGCGCGGTGATGGGGGCAATGACCAACACCGTCACGGTGACGGTTGCGGCACCACCCCCGCCGGTCAGTCGCCTGGCCCTGGTGGCCAACAGCAGCGCCAACACGCTGTCGATACTTCGGGCCGATCCGGCTACCGGCGCGCTGACATCGCTGGGCACCACCGGCGCGGGCGCCTATCCCTACGCGGTCGCGATCACACCGAATGGCTTGTTCGCCTACGTCACCAACCTCGTCGGCAACAACGTCGCTTCCTACAGCATCGACACCAGCACCGGGGAAGTCGACTCGGTCGGCATCTCGGTGAACAGCGTCAACCCCTACGGCATCGCGATGGACCCGCTGGGGCGCTTCACCTGGGTCGCCAACTACTCGGCCTCCACCGTGTCGGCGTACAGCATCAACGGCGCCACGGGCCAGCTCGCGGCGGTGGGGTCGCCGGTCGCGACCGGCACGCTACCTTACGCCGTGGCCGTGCACCCGAGCGGCAACTTCGTCTATACGGCCAATGAGGTGGGCAACAGCGTGTCGGCGTTCA
>JANNEX010000436.1:0-14059 GCA_031379155.1 Rubrivivax sp. | reverse complement strand
AGGGGCGGCGCATGAACACTTCCCCACTGAACATCCAGCCGCTGACGCTGCTGCGCGAACTGGGCGAAGCACAGCACAAGATCGCCAAGGGCGCGCGGCGCGTCGCCCGCTTCAGCGAAAGCGAACTGGCCATCGCCACCGCCCCCAAGGACGAGATCTGGCGCGAGGACATGGTGCGCCTGTACCACTACCACCCCGACCCGCAGGCCGCAGTGCCGGCCGGGCCGCCGACCATCGTGCTGATCGCCTACGCGCTGGTCGGCCGTTACCAGATGGTCGATCTCGAAGCCGAGCGTTCTTTCGTGCGCAAGCTGCTGGCGCGCGGGCTGCATGTCTATCTGGTCGACTGGGGCGAACCGCAGCGCCAGCACCGCTGGCTGACCATCGACGACTACGTCAACGGCTACCTCGACAGCTGCGTCGATGTGATCCGCGAACGCGAGGCGGTGGACAGCATCAACCTGATCGGCGTCTGCCAGGGCGGTGTGCTGTCGCTATGCCACGCGGCGTTGCACCCGGAGAAGGTGCGCAACCTGGTCTTGACGGTGACGCCCATCGACTTCCACGGCGACAAGACCGCGCCCGAGGCGGCGCAGCAGGCGGCAGGCGGCTACATGAACCGCTGGGCGCGGGCCCTGGACGGCGACGACATCGACGCGCTGGTCGATTCCATGGGCAATGCCTCGGGGCCGTCGGTGGGCCACAGCTTCCTGATGATGAACCCGGTGGGCAACCTGGCCAAGTACACCATTGACCTGGTCGATGTGCTGGACGACGAACGCAAGCTGCTGAACTTCCTGCGCATGGAGCGCTGGATCGGTGACCGCCCCGACGCGCCGGGCGAGTTCGTGCGCCAGTGGTTCAAGGACCTGTACCAGGACAACAAGCTGATCCGCAACCAGTTCCAGCTCGGCGGCCGCACGGTGGACATGCGCCAGCTGACGATGCCGGTGCTCAACGTCTCGGCTGACGGCGACCTGGTGATCCCCACCGCCTGCTCGCGCGGCCAGGGCCGGCACTTCGGCAGTACCGACTACGCCGAGCTCTCGGTGCCTGGCGGCCACATCGGCACCTTCGTCGGCGGCAAGGCGCAGGCGGTGCTGGCGCCGGGCATTGCCGATTGGCTGGGAGCCCGCAACCAACCCCGGAAGAAGTCCCGACGATGAGACAGCCATTCGCACTCGACCCGCTGGCCGCCTACCTGCGCCAGCACCTGCCGAGCTTCGTCGGAGCCCTCACCGCCCAGCAGTTCAGCGGCGGCCAGTCGAACCCGACCTACCTGATCGAAGCCGGCGGGCGGCGCTGGGTGCTCAGGCGCAAACCACCCGGCGTGCTGCTGCCTTCGGCGCACGCCATCGACCGCGAATACCGCGTGATGGCCGCGCTGGCCCACAGCGCGGTGCCGGTGCCGCGTGTGCACCTGCTGTGCGAAGACGCATCGGTGATCGGCAGTGCCTTCTGCGTGATGGAGCATGTCGAGGGCCGCAACTTCCCGGACCCGTCGCTGCCCGGCATGACGGCCGAACAGCGCGGCGCGATCTACGACGAGATGAACCGCGTCATCGCCTTGTTGCACGGCGTCGATCACCACGCCGCTGGGCTGGCCGACTACGGCCGTCCGGGCCAATACTTGAAGCGCCAGATTGATCGCTGGACCCGGCAGTACCGTGCCAGCGAAACTGAACCCATCGCCGCGATGGAGCGCCTGATCGAGTGGCTGCCCGCGCACCTGCCCGAAAGCGACGAAACCACACTCGTGCACGGCGACTTCCGCATCGACAACCTGATCTTCCACCCCCACGAGGCGCATGTGCTGGCGGTGCTGGACTGGGAGCTGTCCACGCTGGGCCACCCGCTGGCCGACTTCGCGTACCACTGCATGACCTGGCGCGTGACGCCCGCGGAATTCCGCGGCCTCAAGGGGCACGACCTGGCGGCGCTGGGCATCCCGGTTGAGAGCGCCTATGTGCAGGCCTACATCAAGCGCAGCGGGCGTGACTCGCTGCCCGACTGGGACTACTACCTGGCGTTCAACATGTTCCGCATGGCCGCCATCCTGCAAGGCATCCTGCACCGTGCGCTGCACGGCAGCGCGGCCAGCGCCGGGGCCGAACAGACCGGCCGCCTGGCGCGCCCGATGGCCGAAGCCGGTTGGCGCCAGGTGACGGAGCGACAGCCGCAACGTTGAAGGCATGGGATTCTGAATTCAGCTTCAATCCTATACTCGAAACATGAAAGTTATCGCCACCCAGCCCAAGCTCGTCGAGCAAGTCCAAGAAGCCATCGTTTCGGAAATATCGGCCGGCAAGCTGAAGCCCGGCGAACGCATCATCCAGGAGCAGATTGCGCAAGTGCTGGGCGTGTCGCGCCAGCCGGTGCAACAGGCTTTGCTGCTGCTGCGCAACCAAGGCGTGCTGCGCGACGCGCCGGGGCGCGGGCTGATCGTCGCGTCGCTCGACCTGGAACAGGTCGGCAACATGTACGACATCCGCGCGGTGATGGAAGGGCTGGCGTTTCGCAAGGCTGCCGAACGCAGCGCCGAACGAGCGAAGAAGCAGGGCCCGGCGCTGATCCAGAGCGGCCGCAAGGCGTCTTCCAGCAGTTCGGTGGCAGCGATGATCGCCGCCGATCTCAAGTTCCACGACTTCATCTACGGGCTGTCGGGGAACCCGCTGATCACGACGACGATGGAAGCGCAGTGGACCTACACCCAGCGTGTGATGGGCGAGGTGCTGATGCGCGACGAACTGCCGCGCGACATCTGGGACCAGCATGAGGCGCTGCTGAATGCCGTGATGGCGGGCGATGGCGCAGCGGCCGAAGCGCTGGCGCGCCAGCACATCACGCAGGCGGCCGCTGTCATGATCAGCCGGCTGCGCAGCGATTCTGCTGCAACCGCCGAAGATGCCGTAGCTGAGTGATCTCTCGCTGAGACGGTCGGGCCCGACAAAGCGTCCGGCTTCCTTTGCGAAAGCGGTTGGCGCCAAACGTGCGGCCGCCGCGCCAACACCGCTCGACGGCGCGGTGCCGCGCATCCTTTGTCAGGCGCTATTCGCATTGAGTCGGGATGACTTCAGATGCCTACGGGCAGGGCCAGGGCCAGCAGCGCCTGCGGCGGGCGGGTGATGGGGCGGAATCACTCCATGGCGCGGAACCCGCTGTGGTGACGACGGAGATAGGAAGAGGCCACGCCATTGAATTGGCGCAGCCAGCGCTTCAGCTGGCTGTGGTATCCATTGACGCTGTTGATGTGCCAGTGGCCGATCGCGCGCTGTCCGCCGCTGGCGTTGGTGGCGTGGTGCCGCACGCCGATGTGGCGTGCAGCGGCTGAACCGTCGGTGCACAGTGTGCCCACAGGGCCCGTTCAAGGCGCAATGCGCGACCGACCAGGAGCGCCGCGTCAGACGCAGAGAGCACGAGGCGGTGCTGGCCTTCGACCCTTTGCAGCCAATCGCCTGCTTGGGAAGCGGTCTTCGGCTAGACACTGAGCGCAGAAGCACGGCATGGTCTGCGCATGCGCAGAAGGCGTGGCGGACCCCTCATCGCCAGTCGATTTCATTACGGTCGCCGCTGCGGACTTGGCGGCCAATACGTGCGAAGCAACATCGTCGTTGTTCACCTGCGAGTAGGTGGCGTTCCCGCAAGCTCTCCGCTCTTATGGAAGGTCCACACGAACCCCCTCCAAATCCCGACCAGCGCGCAAGATAGCTGACGAAGCAGGGCCTTGGAAGTGCTGGGTCCAACGTGAATGGGCTGGAACCGGGTAGTTGAAAAGAGGTTCGACGTCGGAGCAGGTGTCAAGCGCGCGCGCGATCGAGATGCAGTCGGGAAGATGGCGCCTTGCACCATTCGTCGAGAACAGATAGCTCGATGTCGGGAATGCAGCCACAAATTCCCTCGTGACGTTCCTGGAACTGCCGTGGTGGGGCAGCTTGAACGGTGCAGACAGGCCGGTCAAGCGGCCTTTCAGTGGTCATCCAATGTCGTGGTCGAAGGCTCAAAGCATCCGTGGACAGAAGCCGCGCGAACCTTGTCCGAGATCTCGGTCGCGCAACCCGTTGTTGCCAGCGCCGCGCGCGCCGCTGCCGGTACCGTCACAGCGCAGATACAGGCAATTGAGCGATGCGTGACCGATACCGTCATCTCCCTTGGAGCAAGGGCGTGCGAGATACCGTCAGCCGCCCACTGCAGCAACTTACCGATACCGTCACCGCACGGTGATCGATGGATTCCAAGTGGAAGTCCAGGTGACGCACGGGGGGGGGGGAGTTCTCCGCACAGCCAGCCGAAGGACGCGCTGGGCGCCGTCCACGGGTATGGACCCCATGAAGCGATCACGGTGTCTCAACAAAGCCCATCGAGGACGCCGGTATCGGCGTCGGCATGAGTTGGAGTTCGATCGGGTTCTGTGCTTCGCTACCCTCGTGCATCCACGCGCGCCTTGACAATCGAGTGGGAGTGAGGGTCTGTACTTTTAGGGCTTCGGCATCTGTCGGGGACTATCGGCAAGCGCTCGAGAGAGCGCTTGCCGGCCTTCGCAAGTACTTGCTCGAATTTGCAGTTGCAACCACGTTATCAGCGGCGCGGCATCGGTGTCGCAAGGACGGCCGGCAGTTGGCCATCCGAGGCGGCGACGCAGAGCGAGTCAATCTGCTCTGTGCCTCAGTCGGCGCCTGGCCTCATGAGCGCCGCGAGCCCGCTGCGAGCCGTCGGGCCACCATGAGGCAGAGCATGCCGGCGACCAGCAGCCAAGTCACGCTCGGCTCAGGCACTGCGGCTGCGGTGAAATCGAGCCTGCCATTGTCGAGATTGAAATTCCCGGACACACCGCTGAAGCTGAAGTCGCTTGTGCCGAAGCCGACAAGACTGCCGAAATGGATCAACCCGTAGGATTCACCGGCCACGATGCCGCTGTCGACAAAATCGAATTAGAACGTGCCGTCTGCGCCGCGCATGAGAGCAGCCAGCTCGAGGTGGTCGCTGCCGGCTGAATTGGCACCGAGCACCAGCCGGATCACACCGCCGCCGTCCCAGGTCAGGCTGTCGTGCAGCGTGAGCGTGACGGGATCGCCCGGCGCAATGATGCCGCCGGCCCTCAAGGTAACCGGCCCGGCGATGAAGCCCTTGCCGCCGAGCGTGCCGCCGCGTTCGACGAAGACCGGACCGGCGCCAGTGGCCGAACCCAGGGCGTTGTTGGCGTTGAGCTTGCCGCTGTTGGCATGGATGCCGTCGCCGATCACCGTGGTCCCGGTATAGGCGTTGGCACCGCTCAGTGTCAGCGCGCCACCGCCAATGGCGATCAGCCCGCCACCGGCGCCACCGCCTGCGCCGCCGTCCCGGATCAGCCCCGAGAACGTCGTGATCAGGTGGTTGGCGCCGACCTGAAGGTTCCTGCCGCCGAGATAGACCACGCCACCGCCTTTGATCGAACCGATGCGAACAGCGACGCTTCCAGCGCTGATGTCCAGGCTGCCTGACGAGGTAAGGTCGACGCCAGCGTTCAACATGACGCGGGCCGTGCTGGCACTGGCAACACTCTGCGCGAAAACGATGCGGCCTCCCTGGGCAGTGGCCGCCGCTCCGGCCTCGGCAAGGAGGGTTGCGTTGCCGGCAGTCGAACTGTCAACGAACAAGGTGCGGCCGCCCAGACCGCCAGGCTGCAGGGCACGTCCGCTGACAATGGTCGCGTTGGATGCTGTCGATCGCCCGAAGAACTGCGTCAGGCTGCCAGGGCTGCCGGCGAACAAGCCGCCCTGGTTCTGCAGCGTTGCCGTGCCGGCGCTGGCGTCGTCGAAGAACTGCGAGTTGCCGACGCCTGCGCCGGTGCTCGCACCACCGACATTCACGATCGTGGCCGCGCCAGCGTTGGCGCTTTGCGCAAACCTCGTCGTGCCGCCGACCGAGCCGGCGAAGAGCCCGAAGCGATTGGTGATCGATGCATTGCCGGCTGTTGCGCGACCCGCGAAGCTTGTGACGCCGAAGTCATCGCCGGCGAATGCGCCACCGTCGTTGACGATGGTGGCGCGCCCGGCGCTGGATAAATCGATGAACGAGGTCTTGCCGCCGCTAAGGCCTATGAAGGTCGGGCTGGACTCGTTGCCGATGCGCGCATCGCCTGCCGAAGCGTTCCCGGTGAACAAGGTCTCGCCACCGAATGCGCCTGTCACGTCCGGACCGAGATTGCGGATCAGCGCGTTCGCCGCCGTCGAGCGGTGAAAAACTGCGTGACGCCTCCGTTGGCCAACGCCACGGCGCCGCCAAGGTTTTGCAGTCGTGCCGCGCCCGCGCTGGCGTCGTCGGCAAACTGCAGGCTGCCACCCGGTGCACCGCTGGCCAAGCCGCCGAACGAAACAATGGTGGCGCTCTCAGCGCTCGAAGCGTTGCGCAAATACGTGCGGCCACCGAGCGTGCCGGGCGCGCCAGATGACGCGCCGTCGTTGTTGATCGTTAGCTGTCCCGCACGTGAACGGTCGAGAAACTCGGTGCTGCCACCGGCCGATCCAGCGACCGCCCCTTCGCTTTGCGCCCTGCTGTTGATGATCAGCCGTGCGCCCCGGGTGAACGTGTCGTCGTGAAACACCACGCTGCCACCCCCGGCCCGGGTTTGCACCGTGCCGGTCAAACGGGCGTCGTCGTAGAAGCTGGTCGCCGCTTCGGCGCCGACAGCGGATGAGGTTGCCCCATTGATGTACAGGCCGATGGACAAGCCGGCGATTGCGTTGCTGCGGAATGCCGCGCGCCCACCCTGGCCGCCGCCCGTGCCGGCCACGACGTTGACGTTTCCCTCCACCTGCGCTGCGTCCAGAAAGCTCGCCTGCCCACCTGCCGCGCCGAACGCCGTGCCGACAGTGACGGTGATGGTGAGGGCCGAGCCGCGCGTCGTGCGCGCGTTGTTGCGAAAGATCAACTCGCCCCCGCTGGCGCCAAGAACGCTCGCCCCTTCGGCGCGCAGGCTGCTGAAGGTCTGCGTTCCGCTGGACGACGCATCCTGAAAAACAATGTGCCCGCCGATCGCGCCTGGCACCGAGCCGCCCAGGGCCGTGATGTCCACCGGACGAAGTGGCTCGGAGGTGCCGAGATTGATTCCGGAACTGTTGGCAAAGACGATCGTGCCACCGGTCGTGCCCGCGTCGGCAAACAGCTGCTGCCGGATCGGGCCCGTGATCGCGGTGAGATTTTGTATGCCGAGGCCGGTGAAAGCCAAAGAACTGCCGCCGTCCCCGGCAACGTGGACGAAGAAGATCTGCGACGTCGGCATGAAGGTCAGGGAGTTGAGCGAAAGCGGTAGGTCGAGCGTGTTGCTCAACCAGGCCGGGTTGCCACTGAACTCCACGTCGTCGCCAGCGCCGGGCACGCGGCCGAGGCTCCAGTTCGCGGGGTCGCTCCACAAACCCGAAGCGCCACCGCCAGTCCAGGCCAATGTCGCCGCCGAAAGCGGGGACAGTGGCCAAACAGCGATGATGGCCGCCAGGGCGGCGAACCGCAGACGAAGCAGGGCTTGTTCCATGGTGGTCATCGTTGGCACCTCGCCCAGTTAAGTGCTGCGATTGGCGGATTTGCGCTTGCCTATTCACAGTCACGAAAATTAGACGTCGAAGCGGCCACGTGAACGCAAAATGGTTCGGGAAACTGCTGACCCTGCACTTTGCCGACGAGGTGATTCAGTAGCGTGTTGACGCGCACCGGAAGGTTTGCGCTCGGCAGCGCGGTGGGCGCACAGCATGCTGGGAGAAACCCTTGACCGGCTCAGTACGCCTGCGACAGGCAAGTCACCGGGACAGTCGGTGGTCTTTACATCTCGATCCAAACCCGCGTGGCCAGTGGACCTGGGCAGATTGATTCGCAAAGACAAATTGAAGTCGGCACGTGTTTTGCAAACAACAGCCCAGTTCAACCCTGGAAGCCTCTCATGAAGCTAACTTCGACGTTGCGTGCCACGGCCGCTGGCTCCCTGTTTGCCTTGGCGGGTGTGCTCGCGCCGGCACAGGCTGCCGTGGTGATCTCTTACTCCAGCTTCTCTGGGGCCTGCGGTAGCAGCCTGACATGCGTGGGAAGCACCGCAGAGACCGGTGGCGCGTTGCGCCTGTCGACGGCCAACGCATTCAACAGCGGGGCCGGTTACAGCACCACGGCCATTGCCCTGGGCACCGGCGCCACATTCAGCACCACCTTCCAGTTCCAGATGACAAACCGTGGCGGCATCGCCCCCGCCGACGGCCTGACCTTCGTGGTCTCGGCCGCCACCGCCGGGCTGGGCGGTATTGGCGGCGGCCTGGGCTATCTGGGCGTTCCAAACAGCATGGCGGTCGAATTTGACACTTTCAATAACGGCGAAGTCGGCGGCAGCAATCACGTGGGCGTGGACACCAATGGCGTGCTCAACAACAACGGCGTCAGCCCTTACGGCGTGTCCACTTGCAATTCGATCACCGGATACGTCTTTGGCTGCATGAGCAACGGTGACGTCTGGACGGCAACGATCGACTACGACGGCACGACCAACCTGCTTGATGTGTTCGTGCGAGACGGCGCTGGCGCGGTGCAGCACGTGGTCAACGGCATGTCGATCAATATTTCGAGCTTGCTGGGCACAAACAGCGCGTTTGTGGGCTTCACGTCGGCTACCGGTTCGGGCTACGCCAATCACGACATCCTTAACTGGTCGCTGGCCAACGACCGCTCGCTGGGCAACCCTAACATTCCAGAGCCGGGTTCACTCGCGCTCGTCGGTGCTGCTCTTGCACTGGCTGGATGGGTGCGTCGCCGCGCCGCTTGAGCTTTTGCGGGCTGCGGATTTCGGCCAAGAGGTTCGCATCGCATCGCAACGGGCGCGCCAAGCTCAGTGATCGGCCCATCAAGGGCCTTGTTTTCCCTGCGCAACAGGGCCAGTTCTCCCACTTTTCCGTGCAAGGGCAGACCCGAGCCCGAAGGCACGGGTCGAGGTCGCCTCGCAGCTGAGAGTTGGCGCAAATTGGCCAAGTCGTTAAGGACCCGCAACTCGTCCTGCACCAGCTGGGCGATGTGGTGCAGTTCCCGCTGGCGCTGGCAGACTTACAGCGCACGCCGGGTTGGGCCAAGCCCATCGTCAAAGCGGCTCGAGACTTGGTGCGCGATCAGTAGTTGACATCGTGGGCCAGGAATTGGCCGCGCGCCGGCGCGCCGTACTGGCGTGGAGTCCGTACCACGGACGTCTGCATCGCACAGTCGCGGCGCAGCCGCACCAAGCTCAATCGGGCTCGGAGCAGAAACTCTCGTCTGCCACCAGGCACTCAGAGTCCACCCGCAAGGCACTGCCGATGAGACGGGTGCTCACGGCGCGCTGGCGCAATTGGCTGGCTTCGGCGTTCGGCATCATCAACCACATCTCGCCACGCTGGCGTGTGCGCAGGGCTTGGCGCCCGGCGTCATGGCCTGAGCCCCAGAAGAAGTCGGCGCGAATGGCACCCCGAATCGCGCCCCCCGTGTCCTGCGCAATCACCAGGCGCTGCAGCGGCAGTGCTGAACCCGTGGCGGTGGGTGCAAGTGAAGGCGCCGAGATGTAAACCGGGTAGCCCAGCGGCGTGACGCGCGGATCCACCGCAATTGAGCGCCCTGGGGTCAAAGGCACGCCCAGCGCACCCACCGGGCCGCGAGTCGGCGACTGGTCGGGCGCCACGCGAAAGAAGACGTAGCTTGGGTCGTTGATGAGCGCTGCGGCATTGCGCGGCGCCGCCGCATCGAGCCCAGGCGTTGGCACGGGTGCGGGTACGGGTGTTGGCCTGGGTGATGACCCAGATGCTTGCGCCGGCGCGACCACGCTGGCGGCAACTCGGGTCGGCAGCGTCGGCGCGCTCTGTGGCTTGCCCTGGGCCTGCCTGAGCAGCTCTTCGATCAGTGCTTCGGTCGTCGCGCTGCTGCTGGCTGGCCTTGTTTCGCCCGTTCTCAAACCACGCCGCCTGATGCCGTCGGCCGCAGCGTCGGCGTCGCCAACGGGTGCGACTTCGCTGTCGCCAGCCAGCTCGAAACTTTCACCATCTCCCAATGCTGAATCGATGTTGCGCGTGCGGCCACGCTGCGCAGCCTTACTGACCAGCCTGAGTGGCTTGAAAGGGTGGCCGTTTTGTTCGGCGTACTGCACACGCAGCTGTGTGCCGTCGGGCAGGCGGATGCGGCCAGAGCCCTGAACTTGCATCGCGTAAAGCGCCAGGGCATCGTCGACGTAGGCAATCACCGGCGCGTCCAGGCCAGCACCGGCCTCTATCTCTGCACGGCTGCGGTAGGGCAGGGCTTTGGCGCCGACCAGTTGCACGCGCCAGTTGCGGTCGCGCGTGTCCAGATCGAAACCTGCGGTGTTAAGGGCGTAGCTGTCGGCTTGCGCTGATGCCACCACGCTCAGGCCGCGCCCGGCTTTGACGACAAACACGGTGCCACCGCGCTGCGCTGGCGCAATGGTTTTCCAGTCCAGTGTGAAAAGATCATTCGGCGTGCCGTACACCGGCACGGTGAAAGCGCCTTGGGCGCGCGGGCTGCCGTTGATCAGCGGTTCGTAATAACCCGTCACCTCGCCGTCGTGGCTGGTGTCGGTGTTCAGAATTCGAAACAGCGTGAAGCCTTGTTCGAAAAACTGCCGCCACAGCGCGGGGCTGCGCGGCAGGCCAGCCGCTTTGTCGCACAGCGGCTTCCAAGTTTCGCGTTTGGCCAGGGCCCGGCAAGAAGCCTGGAACGCGTCCCACGCGGTGTCCAGACTGTCTTGCCCCCAGCCCGGCAACTCTTCAAAACGGCTGGCCTTGAACAAGGCATGACGGGTCTTGACATCCAGCGAGGCCGGCGTGGTGCTGACAGGGATGGCCGCGGGTTGCGACCAGGCCAGTGGCGCGGCGGCCGCGCACAGCAGCACGGCGCAAGCGCACAGCACGGCCTGGCTGATGGGTGGCTTGCGCAATGGTGCACTTGCGTTGATGCACAAAGCGGTGTGTGTCATAGGAGGTCGGCTGTGTCCATGGGCGTGGCGCGGGCACGAGTCTGCGCTACTTCTGAACCGCATCAGCAGGGGCGACCATGCTGCCACGCCGGCACTTCGCTGTCGAACACACCATCGATGGGCCATACACCCCCTGCGCAGGGGGCAATCAGGGCCGCATCCGCACCTTGGCCTGTCAGCCGCCCAGCCAGGCTTTGAAGGCTGCCGCGCGTTCCTGGCTCACCAACACGTCGCCTGCCAAGGCCGGGCGCAGCTCCAGCTTGAGCCGGCCTTTGCCCGCTGGCGCAAAGCGCGTGACCGCCCAGGCCGCCACCAGCAGTTGGCGCGTGGCGCGAAAGAATTGCGCCGGGTCAAGCTCAGTTTCCAACTCAGTCAGCGGGGTTTCAAGCAAGTAGCGCTCACCGGTCTGGTCAACGGCAAAGGCCAGCTTGTCGAGCGAGATCACATAGGCCAATTGCTCCACCTGCAAGGTGTGGAACTGCGTGCCTTTGCGGCCCACCAGGCGCTGGCGCCAGCGCGCTGGTGGGGCGCTAAGTTGCTGCCCCAGTTGCTGCAAGACGGTGGCCACGTCGCTCCCGAACGATTGCCGCAAGCGCTGCACCTTGGCCAGTGCTTGCGCCAGCGCGGCTTCGCTCACCGGCTTGAGCAAATAGTCGATGGCCAGAGCGCGAAAGGCGTCGATGGCGAAGCGGTCGTAGGCGGTGGTGAAGATGGTGGGCAGGGCCAGGTGGCCGTCCTTGAACAGTTCCAGCGACAGGCCGTCAGTGAGTTGGATGTCCAGCAGCAGCAGGTCGGGTGCTGGGTGGCTGGCCAGCCAGGCTTGTGTGCCTTGCACGCTGTCGGCATAGCCCACCACGGTCACCTCAGGCGCGACGCGGGCCAGTGCGCCCAGCAGGCGTGCGCGCGCCGGTGGTTCGTCTTCGGCCACGAAGGCTTTGAGGGCGGGCTTGATGTCGTTCACGTGGCCGCCACCAGGGGCACTTGCACTTCAAAACGCGCGCCGCTGCGCTCCAGCACCAGCGGCCGTCCGGTGAGCAGCCGGCAGCGCTCGTCCAGGTTGGCCAGGCCCAGGCCCGACGAGGGCAGGGTGCTGCGCCTTGGCCGCA
Organism: Rubrivivax sp.; assembly: GCA_031379155.1. Lineage (GTDB taxonomy): Bacteria > Pseudomonadota > Gammaproteobacteria > Burkholderiales > Burkholderiaceae_C > Rubrivivax. The sequence goes on along the minus strand of JANNEX010000436.1, from coordinate 1,993 downwards.
GCACATTGCGCATCGTGACCACGCCCTGTTCGAGTGAGAGTTGCACAAACAGCGGCTCAGCCGCACTGGCCTGGTTGTGTTTGACGGCGTTTTCCAGCAGGCCTTGCAGCGCCATGGGCGGGATCAACCAGCCGCTGGCCGCGGCGTCCACAGCTTCGCTGCCCAGCAGCGGCATGGCGGGCCCAAAGCGCAGTTCCAGCAGGCGGTGGTAACGACGAAGAAAGGCCAGCTCGTCGGCCAGCGGCACCAGGTCGCGCTGGCGGCTGTCCAGCACGAAGCGGTAGACCTCGGCCAAGGTGTCGCAGAACTCGCGGCCGCGCGCCGCGTCGTGTTCGATCAAGTGGCCCAGGGTGTTGAGGCTGTTGAACAAGAAGTGCGGGTCGACCTGGGCTTTGAGCGTGGCCAGTTCGGCCTGGGTGCGCAGGCGCTCCAATCTTTCGACGCGCATGAGGTCCGATTCACGTTCACGGATCAAGAAGATGGTCTCGTAGGCGTGGGTCACAAACAGCACACAAATCACATTCGTCAGCACCACGACTTGCAGCGCGTTGCGGTCGACTGGCAGGCCCGCAAAGTAGAACCATGCCAGCAGGCCCAGCACGGTGATGGGCGCGGTGTACAGCACGTTGGCCACCACCAGCATCATCAGCTTGCGCAGCGGTTGATTGAACCAGTCCAGGTGCTCACGCTGCTTGAACAGCAGCCAGCGGTTGCCCAGCCAGATGGCGCCGGCCAGTGCCACGAAGCCCACGGTGCCGGCCCAGTACAGGCCCTGGCGCGGCGTAATGGGGCCAAAGAGGCCGCTGAGCCAGGGGATGCACAGGCCAAAGCCAAGGATGCCGACAAGCATCACCGGCCGGTCGTCAACCTGCACGGGCGGCCCGGCTGGTGCTTCCAGCGGCTTCAGCGCTGAGTTCTCGGGCTTGGGCAAGTGGCTGTCCTGCTTCGGTGTCTTGACCCTGGTGCGGTGGGCCAGCGCGCAGCAAACTGCGCAGCCGCAACCTTAACGCGAGGACTCACCATGGAACCCGTCAGCTTCAACTTTGCCGCCGTGCTGGCCGCTGCGCTGCTCAGCTTTGCCATTGGCGGGCTGTGGTATTCGCCGCTGCTGTTTGCCAAGCCCTGGATGAAAGAAGCAGGCCTCAGCGAAGAGCAGACCCGCAGCGCACCGATGGCACGCATCTTCGGTCTTTCAGCCATCGCGTCGCTGGTCATGGCCTTCAATCTTGCGGCCTTCATCGGCGCCAAGGCCAGCCTGAGTTTTGGCCTGTTTGCGGGTGCCGCCACTGGCATTGGCTGGGTCGCAATGTCGCTGGGTGTGATCTACCTTTTTGAGCAGCGCTCGCTCAAGTTGTGGCTCATCAACAGTGGCTATCAGGTGGTGGCCTATACGCTGATGGGCGGGCTGCTGGGAGTGTGGAAATGAGGGCCTGCAAGACGGCACTCGTCGCGTTGGGCCTGGCTTGTGCAGCGTGGGCCGCGCACGCCGAAACCAGCAACGTCAGCAGCAGCGGCTTCACGGTGACGCATGCGTTGGTGGTGACGGCCGAGCCCGAGCAGGTCTGGCTGGCCTTCACGCAGTTGCCGCGTTGGTGGAAATCGACACACACCTGGTCGGGTGATGCCGCCAACTTGAGCCTGGACACGCAAGCCGGTGGCTGCTGGTGTGAACGTTGGGGCAACGGCCAGTCGGCCACGCACGGCCGTGTGCTGCTGGCGCTGCCGGGCTCGGTGCTGCGTTTGCAGGCCTGGTTAGGACCCCTGCAAGAGATGCCGGTGGCGGGCGTGTTGAGCTTTGGCACCGCCAAACGCGACGGTACGACGCGGCTGCGCGTGAGCTACCGCGTGGCGGGCGGCGCAGATGCCGGCCTGGACAAGCTGGCCACACCGGTGGACGAGGTCATCGCCGAGCAGGTCAAGCGCTTGAAGTTGTTCATCGAGACCGGCAAGCCCGAGTGAGTGGCTGAGGCGGCCGAAGTAGCTCAAGCGTCGC
>JANNEX010000391.1:0-2192 GCA_031379155.1 Rubrivivax sp. | reverse complement strand
CGTTGCGAAAGGTGCTGCGGCCACCTCGGTTGGTGGCGATGCCAATCTCGTCGCTGGTTTGTGCATCAAACAGCGCCGTGTCCAGCGACAAGCCGCCCGCGCGCCACTTCGCACCCAGCTCCAGCTGGCGGCTGGTCTGCGCTTTGAGGTCCAGGTTGATGCCCGCATTGCCATCCGGCCGGTAGGCCAGCTCACCCAGGGTGGGCGCCTCAAACCCGCGCCCGGCGCTGAGGTAGACATTGAGCTGCGCGCTGGGCCGCCACTGCACGGCGGCCACCGGGTTGGTGAAGCGGTAGCTCAATGCGCCTGAGTCATCGAGGTTGCCGCCGACGACGAAATGGTCTTTCGAGCTGTAGGACACACGCCCGCTGCGCAGACCGGCGGTGGCGCTCCATTCAGACGATAGCTCGGCTTCGACTTGCGCATAGGCATCGCGGCTGGCCACACGGTTGGTTTCGTCGCGGCGCAGTTTGCCGGTGACACCCAGCAGGCGCACGGCGGCGGCGCCACTGAAGTTCTCGAAGCCACGGCGGTCTTCGCGTGAACTCTCAGCAGCGGCACCGGTGACCACTTGCAGTTGGCGTTCAGCGTCCAGGCGCCAGCGCCAGATCAGGCGCGCGTCCAGGCCGCTGTAGAGGCGGTCAAAGTCAATCACGCCGCCGGGCTGCTTCTCCGTCAGCGTGGGGGTGGTGGCGTTGAACTGCGTGGCCACCGGGATGGACTGCCACTGGGTCACTGAGCGGCGCCCGCTGAAGGCCGAGACGCGGCTTTCGGTCAACGGGCCGGTATCCGCAAACGTGTGGCGCCAGCTCACGCCGGCCTGGTCTTGCGCGGTGTTCTTGCGCGTGTTGAACAGGTCGGCCTGGCCGGCTGCTGTTTGCGGCAAAGCCACGCTGGTGGTTTGGTCGGGGTTGGCGTCAAACTGCGCGCGCGTCAGGCCCAGAGGGTCTTGCGCCGGTTGGTTGACGGCGTTGAGCACCAGCACCACGCGGTCACTGCCTTGCTCCCAGCCCATGCGCACATTGCCCAGCGTGCGCCTGGCTTCGCTTTGTGGGCGAAAGCCGTCAATCTGCAAGCGCGAAGCTTGGGTGCGGAGGCTGAAGCCACCGTCAATGGGTGCAGCCAGGCTGACGCGCCACTGCTGCAAACCGTCGCTGCCCACGTCGACATCAAAACCCAGACGGCGTTCGGTCGGCGCGGCGCTGACCAGTGCGATGACGCCGCCAGAACTGCTGCCGTACAGCGCCGTGAAGGGGCCACGCAGCACTTCCACACGCGCCGCGCCGGCCAGGTCAAAGTGCGACACCTGGCCCTGGCCGTCGGGGCCGCTGGCCGGAATGCCGTCGCTGTACAGGCGCATGCCACGCACGCCAAAACTGGCCCGCGCGCCAAAGCCGCGCGAGCTGATTTGCAGGTCTTGGGCGTAGTTGCTGCGGTTGTTGGCGGTGATGCCGGGCACACGCGACAAGGCCTCGCTCAGGTTGATGCCGGGCCCGGCGGCGCGCAACTCGGCCGCCGAGACCACAGCCACGGCATAGGGTGTGTCGAAGCTGCGCCGCTCGGCACCGCTGGCGGTGATGACCACGGTGTCGGTGGTCTGTGCAAAAACTGAAGTGGCGCAAGCCAGGGCGGCTGCCGCCGCCAGGGCATGCGGGCTGCAGCGGCGCTTATGGAGGCGGCTGGGCCTCAACGCGGATGCTGGCGTACCAAGCGGCCAAAAGTGCAATGTCGTCATCGGTCAGGGCCTTGGCCATCACAGCCATCACTTCGTGTTTGCGGGTGCCGCTACGGTAAGCGCGCAATTGGGCGGCAGTGTAAATAGCGGGTTGCCCGGCAAGGTTGGGCGCGTCGGGCGTGGTGGACAGGCCGTTTTGACCGTGGCACACGGCGCAGGCCTGGGCCTTTTGGCGGCCGGCAGCCAATTCGTTGGCCGGCACGGCCATGCAGACCGTCGCCAGGCTTGCGGCACAGGCTACTCGCATCATTTGCAGGTTGATCATGGTCATCGGTGTTGGAAGATCTCAACGCCGCAAAAGGCGGCGTCGGCAGCCGTGCAGTCGCAAAAAAACCGAGTGCAGATCGCACTGCCCCAGGCCCTGCTCAGCCATGGCTCAAGCAATCAAGGCGCCGTGTATGTGACGCGGTAGATGGCGCCGGCAAAGTCGACGCTGATGAGGATGGAGCCAACCTTC
>JANNEX010000359.1:0-4410 GCA_031379155.1 Rubrivivax sp. | reverse complement strand
TCAACATGGGCGGCGGCGATTATGCCGGCCGCACACGCTGCGCAGCTAAGGCATCACCTTTCGATACACCGGGCCCCACGTTGGGTGGCCGGCTTCTGAGCGGCTCAGCACAAAGGCCGGGTCGGCCGCTTTGGCGGCGCGGAAGTGGGCTTCGCAGTCGGCCACACGCTGGCTGGTGCAGGTGATGAAGGCCAGCAGCTTGTGCGCGCTGGCGCGGTCACGCGCGCTCGCCAGGCTGGCGGCCAGGGCCTTGCGCAGCGCGGCTTCAGACGCGGCGTATTGGCCGTCGTCGTAGGCGCGTATGCCTTCCACCAGGGCGCGTTCGCCAGGGCGTTCCATCAGCTCGGCCAGCCCTGTGGCTGGGGGCGGCGGCGGCGGTGTGGCGCAGCCGACCAGGACGACCAGCAGGCACAGCAGCTGAGCCCTCGTCTTCATGGTGCGAAACGGTGGCGCAGGGCGACGGGCTTGTCGGCTTGCACCTGCACCGTGGCCGTGAACGGCGGGAAGTCTTCGTTGCGCACGGTGATGGTGTGGCTGCCTTCGCTCAGGCTCAGCTGCGTCAGTGGCGGTGCGGTGCCGGCAGGACTGCCGTCCACCTCCACCTGGCCCCAAGGGCTGATGGCCAGTTGCACGGTGCCATTGGCCACGGGCGCTGCAGGGCTTGCAGGGCGTGCACTAGCGGCTGCCGGGGCAGCCTTGCTGCGCACTGCGGCGCTGGGCTTTGCCGCTGCGGCGTTGACGGGTCTGCTTGGCGCGACATCAGCCGGGGCTGCGACGGCTGCGCCCTCAGTGGTGGCAGCGGGTGGTGTGGCTGCTGCTTCGGATTCAATAGGTGCCACGGGTGCTGGCTGCGTCAGCGGCGCCGCTGCCAGGACAGCAGCGGCAGGCAGCGCGGGGGCAGCGACGGTGGCAGTGACGGCGGCAGTGACGGTGCTGTCAGGCGCCAGCTCTGCGCGCGGCGTGCGCAGCAGCGTGCCGGCCAAGGCCACGCCCGCCAACGCGGTGCCTGACCACAGCGCCACCTTCAAACCCGAGCGCTGGCGCAGGTCTCGTGTTCTGCGCCGCTCAGGTGGCGGCGCTTCCAGTGCGGGCGTGTCGGCAAACGCGGCTTGTTCTGACGCGGCATGCCGATCGGCCCAGCGCCGCAACTCCATGGCCATGGCCATGGCGCTGGCAAAGCGCTGTGTGGGATCGCGCTCCATGGCCTTGCTCGCGATGGCAGACAAGGTGCGCGAGACACCCGGGCGCACCTCGTGCGCCGGTGCCGGGTGGTTGTTGAGCACGGCGTTGCCGATCTGCTCTACCGAGTCGCCGTTGTAGGCCTTGCGCATGGCCAGCAGTTCGTAGAACACGACGCCCAGGGCATGGATGTCGGTGCGTGCGTCCACCGTGCCCCCCTCCAACTGTTCGGGCGCCAGGTAGTGCGGTGAGCCGGCCACCAAGCCGTCCAGCAGCGCCAGGGCCGAGCTGTGCGCGACGCGCGCAATGCCAAAGTCCAGCACCTTGGGTTTGTCGCGCCGGCACAAGAAGATGTTGGCCGGCTTGATGTCGCAATGCACGACACCGCGTGCGTGCGCGTAGGCCAGCGCTTCGGCCACACGACGCACCAGCAGCGCGGCTTGTTCGGGCGAGGGCTGCCAGCCTGCCGCCAGGGCCTGGCGCAAGTCGCGCCCATGCAGCCTTTCCATGGCGATGTAGACACCTTGCGGCGACAGGCCGGCATCATGGATGGTCACGATGTGCGGGTGGCTCAGCCCGGCGGCGGCGCGTGCTTCGTTGAGGAAGAGGCCATCGAGCGAAACACGCTCGTTCTGTCCGATGTCGAACTGCAAGGTCTTGACGGCCACGGTGCGCGACAGCAGCGGGTCCCAGGCTTCGTGCACCTGGCCCAGGCCGCCCTGGCCTAACGGACCTTTGAGTGCATAGCGCCCGATGTGCGACAGCGTGGGGCTTTGTTCGACGCGCGTGTCCATGGCGGCGGGCAAGCTGTCTTGCGTGCCCGAGTCGGGGCCCGCCGGCTGCGAGTCTTGCGCGCTGTTCAGATCGGCAGGCGCAGGCGGCGGCTCAAAGCCCGGTGGCAAGGATGCCACGGTGGCCGCGAAGTCGTTGGACTCGCTGGAGTGATTGGAGTCGGCGTCGGCAGGGCCACGCCGCTGGAAGAGGTTGTAGCCCACGGTGCGGCAGCTTAAGGCTTGCGCCGGGCACTTCACCTCGCGAAAAGGCGGGCTTTCGCGGTGGTTAACGCCTGGTCACGGCTGTTTCGCGGCGCCTCAGTTCTGGCTTTGTTCAGGGGCGCTGTTATGGGCGCATTCATCGTTGCAGTTCGCGTATCAGCCGCTGCATGGCAGTCTGCAATTGCCCCAGGCTGCTGGCAAAAGACAGGCGCACAAAACGATCAGCCCAAGCGGGGCCGAAATCACGCCCGGGTGTCAGTGCGACGTGTGCTTGCTGAGTCAAACGCTGGCAAAAGTCCCAACTGCTGCTGGCGTGCGCCGAGCAGTCAAACCAGGCGTAAAAAGCGCCGTCGGGTGGCACTGGCACGGGCAAGTCCAGCTCGTGCAGCGCAGCCACGCAGAAGTCGCGCCGACGCTGAAATTCAGCGCGTCGGTTTTCGTACTCAGCCATGGACGCCGCCTCGAAGCAGGCCAGTGCTGCCGTTTGCGCCAGCGTGCTGGGGCAGATGTAGAGGTTTTGCGCCAGCTTCTCAATCGGTGCCACCAACTCAGGTGGCGCCACCAACCAGCCCAGGCGCCAGCCGGTCATGCCGAAGTATTTGCTGAAACTGTTGATGCTGATGATGTCGTCGCCCAGACTCAGCGCAGTGCCGCCAAAGCGCGTGTCGTAGCTCAGCGCCAGGTAGATCTCATCGACCAGCGTGACACCACCACGCTGGCGCACGGCTTGTGCGATGGCGGCCATCTCAGCGGGCGCAATCGACGTGCCCGTGGGGTTGCTGGGCGAGGCCAGCAGCACGCCGCGTGTGCTTGGCCCCCAGTGCGCACGCACGGCGCCAGCGTGGGGCTGGAAGCGGCTGTCCGGGCTGGTGGGCAGCAGCTTGGCCCGCGCGCCCACAGCGGCCACAAAGTGGCGGTTGCAGGGGTAGCTGGGGTCGGGCACCAGCACCTCGTCGCCGTCTTCAAACAGCGCCAGACAGGCCAGTTGCAGCGCTGCGGATGCGCCAGCGGTGATGATGATGCGCGCCGGGTCCACGTCCACCTTGAAACGGTTGGCGTACCAGGCGCTGATGCGCTGGCGCAGTGCCAGCAAGCCGGTGGCCTGGGTGTAGTGCGTGTCGCCGCGTTGCAAGCAACGCTGCGCCGCTTCAAGCACGGGCGCGGCGGCCGTGAAGTCGGGTTCACCGATGTTGAGAAAGAGCATGGCTTCGCCGCCCTGTGCCGGGTCGCAGGCGGGGCTTTGCGCGATGGCGCTGGCCGCCTTGGCCAGCTCCATCACGTAAAACGGCTCGATGTGGTCAAGCCGGCTGGCGGTGCGGATCACGATGGGTGTGGGTTGGCGGCGTGGAATCAGCGGGCTGAAATCAGCGACGCGGCGTGCGCGCTTCGTCAGGCCGCAATTCGCTGGCGCATTTGTCGAGCACGCCGTTGACGTACTTGTGTCCGTCGGTGCCACCAAAAGACTTGGTCAATTCCACCGCTTCGTTGATGGCCACGCGGTAAGGAATGTCCAGGCAGTTTTTCAGCTCATAACAGCCGATGAGCAGCGCCGCATGTTCCACGGGCGACAGCTGCGTCGTCTTGCGGTCGACATGGCGGGCCAGCACCACGTCCAGCGCGGCGGCTTGTTCGATGCTGCCGTGCAGCAGCGCGTCAAAGTGTTCGCGGTCGCACTTGGCAAAACCTTCTTGCTCGACGATGTGCTCTTGCACCGCACCCGTGGCTTCGCCCGACAGCAGCCACTGGTAGAGGCCTTGCAAGGCAAATTCGCGCGAGCGGCGGCGTGCGGATTTGGGCGCTGCGCGTCTGGGCTTGCTCGCTTCGGGGGCTGGGGGCGCTTGCGGCGCTGCGGCCTTGGGGGCAGCGGTGTCGGTCACGACAGGTCTTCCAGCAGGTTGGCCATTTCCACCGCCACACGGGCCGCGTCGCGGCCTTTTTCTTCGGCCCGTGCCCAGGCCTGGGCTTCGGTGTCGACGGTGAGGATGGCGTTGGCAACGGGCACCTGGTGGTCGAGTGCGACACGGCTGACACCCGCGCCACTTTCGTTGGCCACCAGTTCGAAGTGATAGGTCTCGCCACGGATGACGCAGCCGATGGCAATGAGCGCGTCGAAGTCGCCCGAATCGGCCATGGCCTTGAGCGCGATGGGGATCTCCAGCGCGCCGGGCACGTTGACGTGTTTGATGTCGCCCTCATCCACGTCCAGCCTTTCCAACTCAGTCAGGCAGGCCTGCAC
>JANNEX010000340.1:0-7052 GCA_031379155.1 Rubrivivax sp. | reverse complement strand
GGCGGCGCCAAGAACCACATGGTGGTGATGCCCGACGCCAACATCGAACAAGTCGTGGACGCGCTGATTGGCAGCGCTTACGGCTCGGCGGGTGAACGCTGCATGGCCATCAGCGTGGCCGTGCTGGTGGGCGACGTGGCCGACAAGGTGGTGCCGCTGCTGGCCGCCCGCGCCCAGTCGCTGAAGGTCAAAAACGGCATGGAACTGGACGCCGAGATGGGCCCCATCGTGACGCGCGAAGCGCGCGACCGCATCGAAACCATGATTGGCGTGGGCGTGGCAGAAGGTGCCAAGCTGGTGGTTGACGGCCGAGGCCACCGCGTGGCCGGCTTCGAACAAGGCTTCTTCACCGGCGGCACCTTGCTGGACCAGGTGACGCCGCAAATGCGCGTCTACAAGGAAGAAATCTTCGGCCCCGTGCTGGCCTGCGTGCGCGTGAGCGACATGGGCGCCGCGCTCAAGCTCGTCAACGAGCACGAATTTGGCAACGGCGTGGCCTGCTTCACCAGCGACGGCGGCGTGGCGCGTGAATTTGCGCGCCGCGTGCAAGTCGGCATGGTGGGCATCAACGTGCCCATTCCCGTGCCCATGGCGTGGCACGGTTTTGGCGGCTGGAAGAAGAGCTTGTTTGGCGACATGCACGCCTACGGCGAAGAAGGCGTGCGCTTTTACACCAAGCAAAAAAGCGTCATGCAGCGCTGGCCCGACAGCATAGGCAAGGGTGCCGAGTTTGTGATGCCAACCGCGAAGTAACGGCCAACATGAGCGGCTTGACCCGGCGTGATCTGCTGGCGGCCACGGCGACAAGCGCCGGGCTGGCGACGGCTGGCGCCGCACGTGCACAAATGCCCATCGCACACCCGCCCAGCTTCAGCCCGCAGGATCTGGCCCAGGCCGAGCGCCTGCGCGACGCGGCCCAGTCCGACGGCACGGCCTGGCAACTGCTGCAACAGCTATGCGTCCAAGCCGGCGCGCGCAGCGCCGGTTCAGCCGGGGACGCCAAGGCCGTGACCTGGGCACAGGGCAGCCTCAAACGCCTGGCCCAGGTACGCGCAAGCGCCTTCCCCATCCGCACGTGGCTGCGTGGCCCGGCATCGGCGCGCCTGCTCTCCCCCGTGGACGAGCCCCTGGTGATGGCCGCGCTGGGCAACAGCGTGGCCACGCCCGCGGGTGGCATCGAGGCCGAAGTGGCCTGGTACGCCGACCTGGCCGCACTCAAGTCCGACACCTCAGACCGCGCGCGCGGCCGCATTGTTTTCATCGACCAGAAAACCGAACGCACACGCGACGGCCGCGGCTACGGCGTGGCCGTGCCCGCGCGCTTCAACGGCGCCGTAGAAGCCGCCAAACGCGGCGCGCTGGCGCTGGCCTTGCGCAGCATTGGCACCGACCGCGAACCCATCGCCCACACCGGTGCCATGGGTTACGAGCTGGGCGTGCCGCGCATCCCGGCTTTTGCCGTGTCGGTGCCCGACGCAGAGCGCCTGGCCGCTCTGCATGACCAAGGCAAGACCCTGCGCCTGCGGCTGGATCTGCAAGCGCAAAGCGACGTGCCAGCCACCACGCACAACGTCATCGCCGAAGTGCCGGGGGGTGACCTGGCGCATGAAATCGTGCTCATCGGCGCCCATCTGGACAGCTGGGACTTGGGCCAAGGCGCGCAGGACGACGGCGCCGGTGTGGCCATCGTCAGCGCCGCCGCAGCACTGATTGTCAAGTTAGGCCTCAAGCCGCGCCGCACCGTGCGCGTGGTGCTGTTTGGCAACGAAGAAAACGGCTTTGACGGCGCGCGCCACTACGGTGATCAACACGGCGGTGAGCCGCACCAGTGGGTCGGCGAAAGCGACTTCGGCGCCGGCCGTGTCTGGCAGATGAAAGCGCGTGTGAATGAAGCCGCCTTGCCCCTGGTGCAGCGCATGCATCAGGTGCTGGCGCCGCTGGGTGTGGCCTGGCCTGAAGCTGGCGCCAACCAGGGCACACCCGGGCCCGACGCGGGTGTGCTGATGCAGCGCTTCAAGTGGCCGGCGTTGCAACTCGGTCAAGACGGCAGCAACTACTTTGATGTGCACCACACGGTGCACGACACGCTGGAGCGTGTCGACCCCAGTGGCTTGCCACAGTGCGTGGCCTGCTGGGCAGTGACGGCCTGGTTGGCGGCGCAAGCGCCGCTGCCGTTCGGGCCGCCTGCGCTATAGCGGCGCAGGCAGTCCAAGAACAAGACTCAGGCGGCTTTGCGACGTGCAGCCGCAGCCGCTGCCAGCAGCGCCAAACCGGCCAATGCCAGTGAGCCGGGCTCGGGCACGGCTGCCGCGCCAAAGGTGAAGGCATGCCAGTATTCGCCCGGCGCGGTGCGGAAGGTCAGCGATGAGACGGGTGCGTCAAAGCGCAGCACGCCGTGAAATTCATCCATCGCCAGGGTGTTGCCCGCGCCCAGCACGTAGTTGCCGTTGCCGAAAAAACCCTCACCCTCGCTGTCCACGGTGAAGGATTGGTCAAAGGTGTAGCTCACGGTCAAGCCGAGCTGGCCCACGCTGAGCAGCGCCATGTACAGGGTGTCGATGGCCGAGCCAAAAGTGACGGTGACCGACACCGGAGAGTCCAGCGCAACTTGCTGGCAATTGGTGGGCGCGTTGTCCACGCTACCACCGGTGTAGGCCAAGTCGCCGGGGTTGGGTTGGCTCCAGAAGTTGGTGCCGCAGCCCAGTTGCGAAGGGCCGTCCATGGCGCCCGAATTGGCCACCGCCGACACCGACACGCCACCCATGTCGCCGGTGGCGGCCGCCGTGCTGATGGCGCTCCAGTTGGTCCAGTTGACGGGGGCGGCTGCCGCGCTGCCCATGGCAAGAACTGCAGTTGCAGCCAGCAGGCTGTGTGAAAAAATACCGAATGACTTCATGGGTTTTCTCTAGGCAATTAGCGCCAGATCGCGCACAGCCCGAAGTTTGCAATTTGCATGCCCCGCAATGAAATCAAGCACTTGCGTCAGGTGCGGGCGCAGACTGCGGGCGGGGTGTCAAACCTGCCGACAGTCGGGTGCGGCTTCAAGCGCCAATCACACCTCCGTCGTTGCGCCGCACCACCACCGTGGCCGAGCGCGGCCGGCCCACGGGGTTGAAGTCAGGCCAGTTGCTGAAGCGCCTGGGCTCAGCCGGTTCGCTGCGTTCGCTGGGCGTCTCGCCCGGGTGCTGCACGTTGACAAACATCGTGCGGCCATCGGGCGCAAAAGCCAAACCGGTGATTTCGCAGTTGACGGGGCCGACCAGGAAGCGGCGCATTTCGCCGCTGGCCAGATCGCAAGCCAGCATCTGGTTGTTGCCGATGCGCAGCATTTCGCCTTTGTTCATGGCCGCCGGGCCCATGTCGGTCTGCACCCACAAGACACCGCGCTCATCGAATGTGATGCCGTCAGGGCAGGCAAAGATGTCGCCCTTGATGTTGCCCTTGGCCTCGGGCCTTTCATTGGCCGGGTCGCCGGCCAGCACCAGGTGGTTCCACTGGAAGTTGGCACCGTCAAAGTCGCCGTCTTCTTTCCAGCGAATGATCTGGCCCATGACGTTGTTGGCACGTGGGTTGGCGGCGTCCACAACGGGCTGGCCGGCAGTGCCGCGGCTGCTGTTGTTGGTCAGTGTGCAATAGACCCAGCGGCTGCTTTTGTCGATGGCCAGCCACTCGGGCCTGTCCATCTTGGTGGCACCCAGCAAGTCACTGGCCTGGCGCGTTTTGATGAGCACGTCGCCCTGGTCGGCAAAACCATTGGCCGCCGTCAATGAGCCTTGGCCTTGCACCATCGGTATCCAGGCGCCACGACCGCTGGCGTCAAAGCGCGCCACAAACAGCGTGCCATGGTCCAACAGTTCAGCGTTAGGTTTTGCGCCACCGGGCTTGATTTTGTCGCGGCTGACAAATTTGTAGATGTACTCAAAGCGCGAGTCTTCGCCCGTGTAGACCACGGCGCGGCCGTCTTGCGTCACCGCCACCCAGGCGCCTTCGTGCGCGGCGCGGCCCAGTGCGGTGCGCTTGACCGGTGTGCTCTTGGGGTCCAGCGGGTCCACCTCTACCACCCAGCCAAAACGGTTGGGCTCGTTGGGGTTGCGCACGGTATCGAAGCGCTCGTCAAATTCGTGCCAGCGGTAGCCCCAGCCTTTGGCGCGAATGCCCCAGCGTTTTTCATGCGCGGTGGGCTGGTCAGCGCTGCTGAAGTAGCCGGCGAAATTCTCTTCGCCCGACAGGTAAGTGCCCCAGGGCGTTTGGCCTGCAGCGCAGTTGTTGAAGGTGCCCAGCGCCAGACGGCCGGCGGGGTCGGCCGCAGTCTTCATCATGGCGTGGCCAGCGCAAGGGCCGCCAATGGCGAAGGGTGTGTTGGCGGTGATGCGGCGTGCGTAGCTTGAGGGCCGCACGGCCAACCAGCGACTGTCTTTGAATTCGATCTCGCTGACCGAGATGCCATGCGCGGCCTGGCTCTTTTGCACTTTGTCCAGCGACCAGCCGGTCAGGCCGCCCACGTGCAGCAGGCCATCGTCGGTGTACTCGTGGTTCATCACCAACAGGCCGCGCTGGCCACCATCCAGCGGGAAGTAATGCATGCCGTCGTGGTGCATGCCCATCTGCGCGGCTTGCTCGGCGGCGGTGTTGGAAGCGTCTTGTCTGAAGGCCGGCATGTTGCCCGCAATGCCCACCGGTTCACCCCAGGACAGCAGCGGCGTGGCGGAATAACCGTCGGGCACCACCACGCGGTCGGCGGTGGAAATGGCGATGCCCTTGAAGCCCAGTGAGGTGTCTCGACCGCCAGCGCCAGCCAGCGCCGCGCAGCCGGCCATGGGTGCCAGCCAAGGTGCGAGCGCGGCGATGGCACCTCCGCGAAGGACGGTGCGGCGCGCGGCGCTGCAAACATCGTGGATGCTCGGGTTGGACGAGCGATTGCTGTCCTCCATCGAATCAAAGTCTTTGGCCATGGCGGGTCTTCTTGACGTGAAGCGAAACCCGCATTCTGCACGCGGCCTGTGACGCCAACATGTCCTGCAAGCTGCCCTACAGCTTCTCGGTTTCACCCGCCTTGGGCTGCCACTTCATGAGCCGCTTTTCGACGCGCCCCACGGCGGCGTCCAGCACCAGCGCAAAGACCGTGAGCACGACGATGCCGGCCATCACGGTGTTGATATCGAACGTGCCTTCGGCTTGCAGGATCAAGTAGCCCACACCCTGGCTCGAGCCCAGGTATTCACCCACCACCGCGCCTACAAAAGCCAAGCCCACACTGGTGTGCAAGCTGGAAAACACCCAGCTCGTGGCGCTGGGCAGGTAGACGTGGCGCAGCAGTTGTTTGCCGTTGGCGCCCAGCATGCGCGCGTTGGCCAGCACGACAGGGCTGACTTCTTTCACGCCCTGGTAGACGTTGAAGAAGACGATGAAAAACACCAGCGTCACACCCAGCGCCACCTTGCTGGCAATGCCCAGCCCAAACCAGACGCTGAAGATGGGTGCCAGGATGATGCGCGGCATGCTGTTCAGGGCCTTGATGTAGGGCTCGAGCACGGCGCTGGCCATGGGGCTGAGGGCAAGCCAGAGGCCACAGGCCAAGCCCAGCACCGAGCCCACGCCAAAGGCCAGCAGCGTCTCAACCAGCGTCACGACCAGGTGGCGGTAGATGTCGCCCTGCACCACAAACCAGACCCAGATGCGGCCCGCGACCTTGAGTGGTTCACCAAAGAAAAACGCCGCCTGGCGGTCGTTGTCGAAGAAGACATTGGGCAGCAGGCCGGGTGTGGTGGCGGCGTGCCAGATCAGCAACAGCGCCAACAGCAAGCCGCCTTGACACAGCCGCAAAGTCAAGCCACGCGGCTTCATGCGGCCAAAGCCTTTGCCTGCAACTGCTGCGCGTAGCCCTTGAGCACTTCATCGCGCAGCACGGCCCAGATGGCGGCGTGCAGTTCAATGAAACGCGGACTGGTCTTGACCTCGGCAACGTCACGCGGGCGTGGCATGTCGATGATGAATTCACCCATCGGCCGGCTGGCCGGGCCAGCCGACAGGATGACCACGCGGTCACTCATGGCGATGGCTTCGTCCAGGTCATGCGTGATGAAGAGCACGGCTTTTTTCTTCGCTGCCCAAAGATCGAGCACTTCGTTTTCCATGAGCTGCCGGGTTTGGATATCCAGCGCGGAAAAAGGCTCGTCCATGAGGATGATGTCGGGGTCGAGCGCCAGTGTCTGGGCCAGCGAGGTGCGCTTGCGCATACCACCCGACAACTGGTGCGGATAGCGGTTGCCAAAGCCGCCCAGGCCGACACGGCGCAGCCATTCTTCGGCCTGTGCTTTTGCGTCGGCGACACCCCGAAACTCCAGCCCCGCCGCCACGTTGCCCAGCGCCGTGCGCCAGGGCATCAGGCTCTCGGCCTGGAACATGTAGCCGGCGCGCGTGTTGATGCCGCTCAGCGCCTCGCCAAAGACCTGCACGCTGCCGGTGCTGGGCGCCAGCAAGCCCGCAGCCATGTTGAGCAGCGTGCTCTTGCCGCAGCCGGTGGGGCCGACGACGGCGACAAATTCGCCAGCGCCGATGGTCAGCGACACGTCGCGCACAGCGGTGTAGCGCTGCGCCGGGTCGTCGTTGCTGATGAAGGTGCAGGACACGCCTTGCAGCGACAGTGCTGCGGTCATGCGGCGGCAGTGCGCAGCGAGCCGCGCGGCTGCGTGATGGCCCCGATCAACCACAGCAAGGCCACGATGCCCACTGCACCGGCCACCTGCTGGCTAACGCTCAACTGGTGCGCAAACCACAAAAATGCGGTGGTGGCGGCCAACACTAACTGGAACAGCAGCGCCGCCGTCCACAGCGCAGCGCGGCTGGCTTGGGGGTTGAAGAGCACAAACTGCTGCACGTCAAACACCGGCTTGGGCCAACGCGCAGCCACGTCGGCCGGCCGCCAGCCGGGAGGTTTGATCCATACGCGCAGCTTGTCGCCCCAAGACCCAGCACGCCAGGAATCAACCAGCAAGTCCCGGTACACCTGAACGTTAGCCCACAGCGGGTTCCAGCTGCGCAGCGGCGCGCGC
>JANNEX010000301.1:0-5535 GCA_031379155.1 Rubrivivax sp. | reverse complement strand
GGTTCGCGCATCCTCGCTTTGGGTGGTCTGCGGCGTTGCAAATCCTCGCCATAGCTTGGGCTATGGCTGTGGTTTGCGCCTTGCAGCCCATCCCAAATCGAGGCGCGCGCCCTCGCGGGGACTTGATCAGGGTCGCCTTAGCCGCTGTTGACGCCGCGCGGTGTCGGCGCCATCAAGGGTGCTGCACAAGCTGCCGATAAACCGGGCAGCCGAGGCCTTGTGTGTCACGGCCAACCCTGCAGCTGCATCGCACATTCATGACCGCATCCACGCAAGCCTTGGCTCAGTCGCCGCTGACTTGGCGCCAGCGCTGGGCCTGCCGCTTTGATCAGCGCCCCGGCCTGCTCCTGCGCTTGGCGATGTACTGCGCCTTCATTGTGCTGGCCGTGGCAGTGGCTTGGCAGCGTAGCCAGACGAACGACCCCGAAGCGCTGCGTGCGGCGGACAACTTGTTGTGGCTGTTGGCTGCGCTGGCCGTGGCTGTGGTGGAGCCCAGCGTGCGCTATGTGCAGCGCCATATCCAGCGCCATATCCAGCGCCACATTCAACGCAACGTTCAAGGCCAGGCCAAGCAGGCCCTGAAACACCCTGCCCCGACCGACAGGCCGATTCCCTTGCTCAAGCGCAGCGCCTTCATGCAGCGCTTGCAAGAGGCACTGGCTCATGCCGCTCAAGATGCCGCTCAAGATGCCGGTTATGGCTTTGTGCTGCTGGCCCTGGACTTCGACCGCTTCAAGCAGGCTAACGACAGCCTGGGCACCGCGGCGGGCGATGAGCTTTTGCGCCAGGTGGCACAGCGCCTGGAAGGGGCCCTGCGGCCCGGCGACGCGTTGGCGTGGCTGACCGAACAAGCCGATGGCTCAGCCGGTGGCCTCGCCAGTGATGAGGCCGCACGCCTGGGCGGCGAAGAGTTTGTGCTGCTGCTTGAGGGTGTGCACGAGACCCCCGTTGTCACCGCCATCGCACAGCGCCTGCTCAACCTGCTGAGTGCGCCTTACCTGCTGGACCAGACGCAAGTGCAAAGCAGCGTCAGCATGGGCGTGGTGGTGCACCGCGCTGGCACAAAGTCGGCGCTGATGCCCAAGCCCAAGCCCATGCCCATGCCCATACCCGTGCCCATGCCCAGTGCCGAAGACTTGCTGCGCAATGCCGGTACCGCGTTGCTCGAAGCCCAGCGCGCGGGCCGCAGCCGCTGGGTGCTGTTCGACAACGCCATGCATGAAAGGCTGGTGGGCGCGCTGGCGCTGGAGGCCGACTTGCGCCGCGCGCTCAAGTCCGACGAGTTGTTTGTCGTCTATCAACCGGTGGTGGACTTGGCCAGCCGTGCCGTCACCGCTGTCGAAGCCCTGGTGCGCTGGCGCCACCCGCAGCGTGGCCTGGTGGCGCCCAGCGAATTCATGGCCGCAGCTGCACAGGCCGGTCTGATCGACGAAGTGGCCAGCCTGGTGCTGCGCAAGGCCTGCCAGCAATTTGTGCGCTGGCGCGCCAGCCTGCGTGAGCACGCGCCGCCGCTCTTGGCCGTGAATCTGTCGCGCGCGCAGCTCAAGCAGCCGGGCATGGTGCAGGACCTGGACACCCTGCTGCGCCAGTGCGGCATGCAGCCCGAATGTTTGCAGTTGGAAATCACCGAAAGCCTGGCCGCGCAAGACTTGCCAGTGCAGGCCACGCTGCGCCTGCTCAAACAGCTGGGCGTGAAGCTGGCGCTGGACGACTTTGGCACCGGCTACTCGTCGCTGGCCTGTCTGCACCAGTTGCCGGTGGACACGGTCAAGATCGACCGCAGCTTTGTCCAGCATGCGCAGACGGTGGAATACCACCGCGTGCTCATCGAAGCCACCATCCGCGTCGCCCGCACCCTGGGCATGACCACGGTGGCCGAGGGCATTGAAACCGAAGGCCAGGCCAGTTTGATGCGCGAACTGGAATGCGACCGTGGCCAGGGCGACCTGTTCAGCCAGCCGCTGGAAGCCGCCGCGCTGGAAGCCTGGTTGCGCCGCGAGGTCGCAGTCAGCGCTTGAGTCAGCGCTTGAATCTGCTCGCCTGCATCTGCGCCTGAACCTGCGCCTGAACCTGCGCATCCCCAGCGCAAGCAGTTCGTCGCCCTGATTCCGCGCTTCATCGCAACCCTGTCCACCGGCGCCGGCCGCTGCCTACACTTGCGCCCAGGTTTGCACACCAGGGTGCAGGCTGTTCAGGAGGGCTGGGGTTATGAAGAAAAAGTGGTTGCTGGGCACGGTGGCGGTGGCCGCCTTGGCGAGTGTGGGCGTGGCGGTGATGACGGGCGTGGTGGCGCTGCCGGGCTCGTCTGCCGTGGCCAAGACCGACGCCAGCCCCAAAAAGGACAAGGCCGACAAGGACAAAAAGCCCGACGTGCCGCTGGAATTTGTGGCCCGGGAAGTGGTGCAGCCTTCGATGGCGCGCTTGCCTGGCCTGGTGGAATTTTCCGGCCCGCTGGTGGCGCCACAAACCGCACTGCTGCGCGCCAAGGCCAGCGGCACGCTGCTGGCGCTGACAGTCAGCGAAGGCAGCCGCGTGCAGGCCGGTCAAGTGCTGGGCCGCATCGAACTGGCGGAATTGAATACCCGTGTGGCTGAGCGCAGCGCCAACCTGGAGTCAGCGCGTGCGGCCTTGCTGCAAGCCGAACGCACACACGCCAGCAACGAAAGGCTGGCTGCGCAGCAGTTCATCTCGTCCATCGCGCTGGACACCTCACGCGCGGCGCTGGACACCGCCAGGGCCAACCTCAATGCCTCGTTGGCCTCGCTGGAAACCACGCGTGTCGGCCTGCGTGAAGCGGCTTTGGTGGCGCCCATCTCGGGCATCGTGGCCAAGCGCCATGTGCTGCCGGGCGAAAAGGTCAGCATGGAGCAGCAGGTGCTGACCATCGTTGACCTGGCCAAGCTGGAACTGGCCGGCAACGTGGGCACGCACGAAGTGGCGCGCATCAAGGCCGGCATGCCTGTGCAGGTGCAGGTCGAAGGTGTGGAGCTAGCGGTGGCCGGCCGCGTCGCGCGCATCGCACCCGCCGCCGAGCCCGGCACACGCAGCATTGGTGTGACGATTGAGCTGGCCAACCCCAAAGAGACTTTGCGCGCCGGCCAATACGCCCTGGCGCGCGCCACGCTGGCCGACGACACCGAGCGTTTGACGCTGCCCGCCACCGCAGTGGGCAACACCAGCGGCCAAGACCATGTGTGGGTGATTGAAGCCGGCGCCTTGGCGCGTCGCGCCGTCACAGTGGGCCGGCGCGACGAACGCGAAGGCCGTGTCGAAGTGCTGCAAGGCGTGACGCCCGCCAGCCGGGTGCTGGCCGCGCGCTTTGACAACCTGCGTGAAGGCGCCAAGGCCAACATCGTGGCCGCCAAGTCGGCGCCGGTGGCTTCGGCAGCCGCGTCCACCCCCATCAGTAAATAAGGAGCGGGCCATGTGGATCACCCGCGTCTCGATCAACAACCCCGTCTTCGCCGTCATGGTCATGGTGGCGCTGTGTGTGCTGGGCATCTTCAGCTACGGCAAGCTGGGCGTCGAGCAGATGCCCGACATCAGCTTCCCTGGCGCCTGGATGGAAGTGCGCTACCCCGGCGCTTCGCCCGAAGCCGTAGAGCGCGAAGTCATCAAGCCGATTGAAGAGGCCGTCAACAGCATTGCCGGTGTCAAGCGCATCACCTCGCGCAGCGGCGAAGGCCAGGGCACGATGAGCGTGGAATTTGCGCTGGACGCCGACATGGGCCGCGCCATGCAAGAGGTGCGCGACCGCGTCGCCGCCGTGCAAGCGGGCTTCCCGCGTGACGTCAAGCAGCCGAGCATTGCACGCTGGAACAACGACAACAACCAGCCCGTGGTGAACATGGCGCTGGTGTCCAAGAGCCGCAGCCCGCGTGAGCTGTCCATCCTGGGCGACCAGGCGGTGGGCAAGCGCTTGCAGCGTGTCGAAGGTGTGGCGCGCGTTGAGATTCAGGGCCTCACCGTGCGTGAAGTGCGCGTGGATCTGGACCCCGTGCGTCTGCGCGCCTACGGCGTCACCCCAGCGGAGATTGCCAGTGCGCTGTCAGCCGCCAACGCCGACCAGCCGGTGGGCATCATCAGCGACAACACCCAAGACGCGCTGCTGCGCGTGGAAGGGCGTGTGCGTGACCCGCGCCAATTCGAAAACCTGGTGGTGGCGCGGCGCGGCAACCTGGTGCTGACATTGGCTGACCTGGGCACGCTGGTCGAACGCGAACGCGAACCCGATTCCAAGGCGCGCATCAACGGCCAGCGCGCCATCAATTTCAACGTCTTCAAGCAGCAAGACGCCAACATCGTGGCCGTGGGCGAGGCCATCAAAAAGGCCATGGAAGAGATCAGGAAGACGCTGCCGCCCGATGTGGAACTGCGCCTGATCAACGCCAACAGCGACTATGTCAAAGACTCGCTCACGGGCCTCAAGCACACGCTGATTGAAGGTGCGCTGCTGACCGTGGCGATTGTGTTTTTGTTCTTGCACAGCTGGCGCAGCACCATCATCACGGGGCTGACTTTGCCCATCGCCGTGATCAGCAGCTTCATTGCCGTGTATGCCTTTGGCTTCACGCTGAACTTCATGACCATGATGGCGCTCAGCCTGTGCATAGGCCTGCTCATTGACGACGCCATCGTGGTGCGAGAAAACATCGTGCGCCACGTCGCCATGGGCAAAGACCACCACACTGCGGCGCGCCAAGGCACCGACGAGATTGGCCTGGCCGTGATGGCCACCACCTTCGCCCTCTGCGCCGTGTTTGTGCCGGTGGCATTCATGGGCGGCATCATCGGCAAGTTCTTCTACCCCTTTGGCATTACCGTGGTGGTGGCCGTGCTGGTGAGCTTGTTTGTCAGCTTCACGCTTGACCCCATGCTCAGCGCCGTGTGGGCCGACCCGCCCAGCACGCGGCTGAAAAAAGTCTGGGGCTTGCGCCACGCCATCAATGCCACTGACCGCGCCATGGACTGGCTGCATGGCGCTTATGAACGCGCCATTCACTGGATCTTTTCTGCCAAGCGCTGGCGCGTGTGGATTCCCGTTTACGGCCGTGGCTTTGGCGCCGACACGCAGCGCGACCGCAGCAGCCAGCGGCACTTGCGCAGCGCCACCATCACGCCGCGCGGCGTCGTGCTGGGCGTGGGCGCGCTGAGTTTCGTTGTCGCGTTAGGCCTGGCGCCGCTGGTGGGTACAGAGTTTGTGCCAGAGACCGACCAAGGCTTCACACAACTGGCGCTGCGCATGCCCGTGGGCAGCAGCCTGGAGCGCACTGACGCCAAGGTCAAGCAGATCGAAGAGATCGTCTCGGCCATGCCCGAGATCGACAACATCGCCACCTGGGTGGGCGGTGCTGGGCAGCGCAACCAGGCCTGGCTGAACATCTCGCTCAAGCCGCGTGCCGACCGCAAGCGCAGCCAAAAGCAGGTCGAAGAGGCGATGCGCCAAGCCATCGCCAAAGTGCCCGGCACCGACGCCAGCGTGGGCTTCAACCGGCCCATCTACGTGGCTATTTTGGGCAACGACGCGGCAGGCCT
>JANNEX010000275.1:0-2182 GCA_031379155.1 Rubrivivax sp. | reverse complement strand
TGCCAGTCAGATTGGGCGACTGGCTTGCGCCGCCAGCGTGCGTGGTGCTGGCTTGGGCGGGTGTGTGCTGCAAGCGCTGATGGACGCTGCACGCCAGCGCGGCGACCGCGAAGTGCGTTTGCAGGCGCAGACCGGCGCCCTGGGTTTTTATCTGCGCGCGGGCTTCAAGGCGCACGGGGCCGTGTTTGAGGCCGGTGGCGTGGCGCACCAAGAGATGCGCTGCACCCTCTGATCAAGGCTCAATCCACTTCAGTGGGCAGCGTGTAGGGCAGGGCTTGCAGGGTCAGGACAGGGCCGCCGGGCGCAACGGCATGCAGGCTGCCAGCGCCCAGGGCAGCCAGCTTGATTTCCACCAGCGCAATATTGCCGCTGCCCCCGCCGCTGCCCGGCAAGCTGCCGGCCAGCACGACTTGACCGGCCGGCTGCTCGGGATCGGTGGAGACGAAAACTTCCTGGCCAGGTTGCAACAGCGTGTCGCTGCGCACCACCTGGGCACGGCGCTTGATGGTGCCGCGGTACTGGCTGCGCGCCACGATCTCTTGGCCCGGGTAGCAGCCCTTCTGAAAATTCACACCACCCACGGCTTCCAGGTTGACCATCTGCGGCACGAATTGCTCAGACGTGGCGGCCATCACGCGCGGCACGGCGCTGCTGGCTTCCAGGCCCAACCAGGTGCTGTGATCCAGCAGTGGCGCGTCTGGCGCACCTGGCGCACCTGGCGTACCTAACGCTTGCGAGCTGGCGCACAGCCAGCGCTTCACGGGCAGCCCATCCACTTGGCCGTTAGGCAGGCGCAGCGCGTCGCTGCCCTCCATCTGAAAACGGCCCCACACGGGCGCGTCTGATTGCAACTCGCCCGCCAAGCCCCACAGCGGCACGTCAACACTGGCGTCGCTGAGCTTGCACTTGGCGCGCAGCACGAACATGGTCAAACGTTTGAGCACAGCGGGCAGCACGTCGGCGCTGCACGCCAGCAGAACTTCGTCGCTGCCGTGGCGCCAGACCACAAAGGTGGCCAGCAAGCGGCCTTTGGCCGAGCAGTAGCCAGCCAGGCGGGCTTGATCGTCGCGTAAGTTTTCAATGTCCTGCGTGAGCTGGCCGTGCAAAAACTTGGCGGCCTCGGCGCCTGCGGCGCGGATCACGCCCCAGTCGTGCAAGCGCGTGGCGCCGTGGGGCAGGGCAGAGGCGGGGGTTGTCATGCGGTCATCATAATCAGCCGCCTATGGTTGGCCGATCAATGTGGTTTCGTCTCTGTCTGGGCTTGTTGGCTTTGTTGCTGGCAGCGGCTGCGGCTTGTGCAGGCGTGGTGTGGCTGTGGCTTGAGCGGCCCATGCCGCTGGCGGGTGCGTCAGCCGAGCTGTCGATTGAAGCCCGCGCCACACCGCGCGACGTGGC
The DNA here is from genome assembly GCA_031379155.1 of Rubrivivax sp. Taxonomy (GTDB): domain Bacteria; phylum Pseudomonadota; class Gammaproteobacteria; order Burkholderiales; family Burkholderiaceae_C; genus Rubrivivax. The sequence goes on along the minus strand of JANNEX010000275.1, from coordinate 787 downwards.
ACAGGCCTGGGTGGATGCCGGTGTGCAGGTCAACCCACGCTGGCTCTACGAATGGTTTCGCTGGTCGGGTCAGGCACGCCGCATCCGCGCCGGCAGTTATGAAATCGACGCCGGCACTTCGCCGCGCGGCTTGCTGGCCAAGATGGTGCAAGGCGATGAAACCTTGGAACGTGTGCGCTTCATTGAAGGCTGGACGCTGCGCCAATTGCGTGCGGCTTTGGCCAAAGCGCCCTATCTCAAACCCGGCAGCGCACCGATGAGCGACGGCCAAATCATGGCTGCCTTGGGCTCGCCCGAGTTGCCCGCCGAGGGCCGCTTCTTCCCCGACACCTACGTCTACAGCCGAGGTGTCAGCGACTTGACCGTGCTGCGCCGCGCGCACAAGGCCATGCAGCAGCGGCTGCAAGAAGTGTGGGCCGAGCGGGCGCCCGATTCACCGCTGAAGTCAACCGCCGAGCTGCTGACCTTGGCGTCGATCATCGAAAAAGAAACCGGCCTGGCCGCAGACCGCGGCCTGGTGGCCGGCGTCTTCGTCAACCGCTTGCGCATAGGCATGCTGCTGCAAACTGACCCCACGGTGATCTACGGTTTGGGCGAAAAATTCGACGGCAATTTAAGGAAGCGCGACCTGCTGGCCGACACGCCTTTCAACACCTACACGCGCGCTGGCTTGCCGCCCACGCCCATCGCGCTGCCGGGCATGGCTTCCCTGCGCGCCGCCGTGCGCCCGCAAGCCACCAAGGCGCTGTACTTCGTGGCGCGCGGTGACGGCGGCAGCGTCTTCAGC
>JANNEX010000260.1:0-3190 GCA_031379155.1 Rubrivivax sp. | reverse complement strand
CCACGCGGGCCACGCTCTTTGTCCACGCACCTGAAGTCGCGCCTGAACCTGGCGGGCGTGAAGGCCGCTCTGCTGTGGGAAGTGGCAGCCAAGGATGTGCAGGCCGACCCGCAACGCCTGGCGCACATGATCAAGGCGCTGCCCATTCGTGTCTGCGCAGCACGGCCGGTGGCCGAAGCCATCAGCACCGCCGGGGGCGTGCGCTTTGAAGGGCTTGACCCGCAGCTGATGCTGCAGGTCAAGCCCGGCACTTTTGTGTGCGGAGAAATGCTGGACTGGGAAGCGCCCACCGGCGGCTACTTGCTCACCGCCTGTTTCGCCACCGGCCGTGTTGCCGGCGAGGGTGCGGCGCAGTGGCTGCGACGCGCGGTGTAAGCCCACCGCCGCAACTCACCGCAGTCGCTCAGATCACCAGCTAACCTCACGCTCAGGCGTGGCGCCAATCTTGTGGATGGACAGGTCAGCGCCGTCATGTTCTTCCTCGGCCGTCAAGCGCAGCGGCGTGAACATCTTGATGCCGCCGTAGACCATGGCACCGGCCGCCATGGCCCAGCCCACGCCCATCAAGGTGCCCACTATTTGGGCGCTTAGGCTGACACCGCCAATGCCACCCAGGCTTTGTTGGCCAAAGATGCCGCAGGCGATGCCGCCCCAGGCGCCGCACAGGCCGTGCAGCGGCCACACGCCCAGCACGTCGTCAATTTTCCAGCGGTTCTGCGTCATGGTGAACATGCGCACAAAAAGGGCACCGGCCACGCCGCCCACCACCAGTGCGCCCATCGGGTGCATCACGTCAGAGCCTGCACACACCGCCACCAGCCCGGCCAGCGGGCCGTTGTAGACAAAGCCGGGGTCGTTGCGGCCCATCCACGCGGCCACCAGCGTGCCACCGACCATGGCCATGAGCGAGTTCATGGCCACCAGGCCCGAGATTTTGTCGATGGTCTGCGCGCTCATCACGTTGAAGCCAAACCAGCCCACGGCCAGCACCCACGAGCCCAGCGCCAGAAAGGGGATGCTGGAGGGCGGGTGCGCGCTGATGGCGCCGTCCTTCTTGTAGCGGTTCAGGCGCGGGCCTAGAAAGAGCACGGCCATGAGGCCAATCCAGCCGCCCACGGCATGCACCACCACGCTGCCGGCGAAGTCATGAAACTCGGCGCCAGTGCTGGCCTTGATCCAGGCCTGCACGCCAAAGTTCTGGTTCCACGCGATGCCTTCAAACAGCGGGTAGACCAGGCCCACCAACACGGCGGTGGCCATCAGCTGCGGGCCAAAGCGCGCACGTTCAGCAATGCCGCCCGAGACGATGGCCGGTATGGCCGCCGCAAAGGTCAGCAGGAAGAAAAACTTCACCAAGTCAAACCCGTTGCGCTGGGCCAGTGTTTCAGCGCCAGTAAAGAAGTTGACGCCGTAGGCCACGGCATAGCCCACGAAGAAGTAGGCCAGCGTGGACACCGCAAAGTCGACCAGGATCTTGACCAGCGCATTGACCTGGTTTTTCTTGCGCACGGTGCCCAGTTCAAGAAAGGCAAAACCGGCGTGCATGGCCAGCACCATGATGGCGCCGAGCAAAATGAACAGGGCGTCGGTGCCCTGCTTGACTTGTTCCACGGGAGTCTCCTGCTGTGTTGGATGTGTCGCTTTCGGTGCGCGCGCCCCGTTGAGGCGCGACAAGCGCACCAAGTGATGCAATTTGTGTGCCTTGGTTGGTGCGTGCTTTCGCACTCAAGCGGGGCGGTTTCTGGGCTGTTGGCCGCGGATGCGCACCGCTGCGGTGCTGATGGTGGTGCGTGGCCGGTGCCGCCACCGCCCTTACACTGCGCCGCTTCATTTCCAGACCCAGGCCTTCTTGGACACCCTCATTTTGCAAATTGCCGCCGAGCTCAAGGCCCGGCCGGCGCAGATTCAAACCGCCGTGGAACTGCTGGACGGCGGCGCCACGGTGCCCTTCATCGCGCGCTACCGCAAAGAAGCCACCGAAGGGCTGGACGACATACAGCTGCGTGAACTGGAAGTGCGCCTGGGCTACCTGCGTGAACTGGCTGAGCGCCGCACTGCTGTGCTCAAAAGCATTGAAGAGCAAGGCAAGCTAACGCCTGAACTGCGTGCAGCGGTATTGGCCGCGCCGACCAAACAGGAGCTGGAAGACATCTACCTGCCCTTCAAACAAAAGCGCCGCACCAAAGGCATGATCGCCCGAGAGGCGGGTATCGAGCCGCTGGCCGACAAGCTGTTTGCCGACCCTTCGCTCGACCCCGCGAATGAGGCCACCGCCTTCATCAACGCCGACGCCGGATTTGCCGATGCGGCAGCGGTGCTGGACGGCGTGCGCGACATCCTGTCTGAACGTTGGGCCGAAGACGCCGCGCTGGTGGGCAAGCTGCGTGAGTGGCTGTGGGAACAAGGCCTGCTGCAAAGCAAGCTGGTCGACGGCAAAGACGGCCAACAACCCGACGCGGCCAAGTTCCGCGACTACTTTGACTACGCCGAGCCTTTGCGCACCGTGCCCAGCCACCGCGCGCTGGCGGTGTTTCGCGGCCGCAGCTTGGAATGGCTGGACGCCAAAGTCGTGCTCGACGAAGAGCCAAGCCTTGTCAAAGCAAGTGGACAGTTAGGCCCGGCCGAAGGCCGCATCGCGCGCCACCTGGGTTGGAGCCACACCGCGCGCAAGTGCGATGACTTGCTGCGCAAAACGGTGAGCTGGACCTGGAAGGTCAAGCTCAGCCTGAGCCTGGAGCGTGACCTGTTTGCGCGCCTGCGCGAAGGCGCAGAGACCGTGGCCATCAAGGTCTTTGCCGACAACCTGCGCGACCTGCTGCTGGCGGCACCCGCCGGCAAGCGCGTGGTCATGGGCCTGGACCCCGGCATCCGCACGGGTGTGAAGGTGGCCGTGGTCAGCGACACCGGCAAGGTGCTGGACACGCACACCGTCTACCCGCACGAGCCGCGCCAGGACTGGGAAGGTTCGCTGCACACGCTGGGCCGGCTGGTGGCCACGCATGGCGTCAACCTCATCGCCATCGGCAACGGCACGGCCAGCCGCGAAACCGACAAGCTGGCGGGTGACCTGATCAAGCGCATCACGTCGCTGGCACCGGATGTGAAGCTCGACAAGGTGGTGGTCAGCGAGGCCGGTGCCTCGGTCTACAGCGCGAGTGAATTTGCCAGCAAAGAGTTGCCCGAGCTGGAC
>JANNEX010000221.1:0-1708 GCA_031379155.1 Rubrivivax sp. | reverse complement strand
GTGCCCAAAGACCTGATCGAAGCCGCGCGCATGGACGGCTGCAGCGAGCTCGGCATCTACGTGCGCATCGTGTTGCCGCTGCTCAAGCCGGCGCTGGGCACGCTGGGGCTGATCACCTTCATTGCCTCGTGGAACAACTTCATGGGGCCCTTGATCGTCATGCGCAGCCCCGACATGTATACCTTGCCGCTGGCCTTGCGCAGTTTGCAAAGCCCGGTCGATACCGAATGGGGCGCCTTGATGACGGGCGCGGCCATTGCTACGTTGCCTTTGGTCGTGTTGTTTGTGCTGTCTTCGCGGCAATTGATTTCTGGCCTGACAGCGGGTGCCGTGAAGTGAAGCGGCAAACAAAGTCTGGCGTCTGCCCAGCGGCGCCTCGCCGCTTAGGCGGCAAGCCCATTTCCCGCCAATAACTCCAAAGACCATGCTCAAACCCGTCGACTCGGTCAACCAGTTCCCACCAGGCTTTGTGTGGGGCGTGGCCACCAGCGCTTTCCAGATCGAAGGCGCTGCGTCGGCCGACGGCAAAGGGCCGTCCATCTGGGACCAGTTCTGCCGCTTGCCCGGCGCCATTGCCGACGGCAGCCATGGCGATGTGGCCTGCGACCACCATGTCCGCTGGGCCGAAGACCTCGAGCTCATCGCCAGGTTGGGCGTGGACGCCTATCGCTTTTCGGTCTCGTGGCCGCGTGTGCGGCCCGCTGGCGCGGGGGCCTGGAACGCCAAGGGTTTGGACTTCTACGACAAGTTGATTGACGGCTTGCTGGCGCGGGGCATCAAGCCCTACCTCACGCTCAACCACTGGGACTTGCCGGCCGAACTGCAAACCCGCGGTGGCTGGGCCCAGCGCGACACCGTGCACCGCTTCGTTGAGTACGCCGCTGGCATGGCCAAACGCGTGGGCGACCGTGTGGTGTCCATCACCACCCACAACGAGCCCTGGGTGATGGCCATGCTGGGCCACGAAACCGGCATCTTTGCGCCCGGCATCAAAGACCGCGCGCTGGCCATGCAGGCCTCGCACCACTTGCTGCTCAGCCATGGCCTGGCTGTGCAGGCCATGCGCGCGCAGGGCTGCGCGGCCAAGCTGGGCATCGTGCTCAATGTCTCGCCCGTGCAGCCGGCCACCGAATCAGCCGCTGACCTTGAAAAGGCGCACCTGGAAGACGGCCGCCTGGTGCGCTGGTACATGGACCCTTTGTTCAAAGCGTGCTACCCGCAAGACGTGCTTGACTACCTGGGCGCCGATGCGCCGCGTGTGGCTGCGGGTGACTTGCAGACCATCGCCACGACGATGGACTTTTTGGGCATCAACTACTACTCACGGTCAGTGGTCAGCGCCGCCGCCGATTGGAAGGTCAACGACAGCGGCTACGGCATCACCGACATGGGCTGGGAGATCTACCCCCGCGGCCTGACCGAAGTGCTGCTGCGCCTGCAAAACGACTGGGCCGTGCCGCCGCTGTCAGTCACCGAAAACGGCGGCGCCTTCAAAGACCAGTTGGTCGACGGCAAGGTCCACGATGCCGAGCGCACCGACTACATCGCACGCCACATCGACGCCGTAGGCGACGCCATTGCCCAAGGTGTGCGCATGGAAGGCTACATGGTGTGGAGCCTGCTGGACAACTTCGAGTGGGCCTCAGGCTACGAAAAACGTTTTGGCATCGTGCATGTCGACTACGACAGCCAGCGCCGCACGCTCAAA
>JANNEX010000220.1:0-4223 GCA_031379155.1 Rubrivivax sp. | reverse complement strand
GTCTTGCTGGCCGATGACGAGCTTGAACACATCGGTGGCCAGCACGTTGAAGTTGCCGCCAATGACCTTGGGGATACCGAAGTCGGTGACGACCAGCGTGAACACCACCAACGCCGCGCTGATCAGGCCGTACTTGGCGCCCGGCAGCGTGATGGTGAAGAACTTGCGCCGCGCTGTCGTACCCATGGCGTTGGCGGCTTCGTACAGGCGCGCGTCGGCAGCGGCCAGTGCGGTGACCAGGATCATCAGCGCGTGCGGAAAGGTGCTGAAGATCTCGGCCAGCACGATGCCCGGCGCGCCGTAGATTTGCTCGACGCCCAGCGCCTGCATCCAGCCTTTGAGCACGCCCTGATTGCCAAACCAGTAGATCAAGGAGATGGCAGACAGCAGCGAAGGTGCGAGCAGCGGCACCAAGGTGATGGCGCGCATCAAACCCTTGCCACGCATGCAACTGCGCGCCAGTGCGTAGGCAAACAAAAAGGCCGTGGGCACCGTGACGGCGGTGACCACGGCGCTGATCCAGACGCTGTTCCACAAGCTGTGCAGCAGCGCGGGTGTGCGCGCATAGGCCACGAAGTTGGCCAGCGCCACAAAGCGGCCGTCGCTGTCTTGCAGCGACTTTTGCAGGATGGTGAACAGCGGTGCCGCCAAGAAGGCCAGCAGCGCCAGTGCCACCCCCAACAGCGCAGCGTGGGCTAACCTTTCACTGTAGTGGACTTTTTGACGCACAGCAGCGCCCGCTTTCCCGCCCTGGGAAAGCGACGCCACCGTGTTCACGCAAACACCCGCATGCGTTCAGGCACCAGGCGCAGCGGCAGCGTGCTGCCCACTTCCAATTGCGCTTCGGCCAGGTAGTTCAGCGACAGATAGACGGTGAGTGGGTGCGCCCCGAGTGCCGCGCTGCGCACACGCACCAGGCAGTAGGGGCCCATGAATTCGATCTTGTCGATCTGCGCTTCAAACACGTTGGGGTCGCCTGCGGGAATGGGCCGCGCCAGCACGTCTTCGGGGCGCAGGAAGATGCGCAACTCGCGGCCCGTGCCGTGTTCGGCCAGCACCTGGGCGTCACATTGAAAGAGTTGACTACCCACACGCAGCCCGCCCGCTTCCACGACTGCCGGCAGCGCATTGATGCGCCCCACAAAGTCGGCCACAAACAGGGTGGCCGGCTCGCGGTAAACCTGCATGGCGGTGCCTACTTGCTCAATGCCGCCCTGGTTCATGACCACGATGCGGTCGGCCACGGCAAAGGCTTCTTCCTGGTCGTGCGTGACCATCACCGTGGTCACGCCCAGCTTGCGTTGCAGGCTGCGAATTTCGCTGCGCAATTTGACACGCACGATGGCGTCCAGGGCTGACAGTGGCTCGTCCAGCAGCAGCAGCCCTGGCTTGGTGGCCAGGGCACGGGCCAGCGCAATGCGCTGCTGCTGTCCGCCCGAAAGTTGCGCCGGAAACTTGGCTTCGCTGCCGGGCAGGCCCACCAGCGCCAGCAGCTCGGTCACGCGTGCTTGCACTTGCGTGCGCGGCAGCTTGCGATTGACCAAACCGTAGGCCACGTTGTCGGCCACGTTGAGGTTGGGGAAGAGCGCATAACTCTGAAACACGATGCCGTAGTCGCGCTGCGCCGGTGGCAGCACGCTGATGTCGCGGCCGGCCAATTCGATGCGCCCGCAGGTCTGCACTTCCAACCCCGCGATGATGCGCAGCAAGGTCGTTTTGCCGCAGCCGCTGGGGCCCAGGAAGCACACGAACTCGCCTTGCGCGATGTCGAGATCTATGCCGCGCAGCGCAGTAAAACTGCCGAAGTCCTTGCGCACCCCGGCCAGTCGCAAGTAGGTCCCGCTCGCGGGCTCCACGCTTACTTCTTCGGCTCGCTTTTGGCGTTGTAGCGCTTGTTCCATTCATTCAAGATGCGCTCGCGGTTCTCGGCTGCCCAGGCAAAGTCCATCTTCACCAAGCGCGCTTCATAGTCCTTGGGCACATTGGCCAGCGGTGCGGCCACCCCCGGCTGTGCGGTGATGGCGAAGTTCTTGCCGTACAGCAGCATGGCGTCTTTGCTGCTGGCCCAGTCGGCCAGTTTCTTGGCGGCGTCCAGCTTCTTGGTGCCGGCGTGGATGGCAAAAGCTTCCAGGTCCCAGCCCAGGCCTTCTTTGGGGAACACCAAATCGATAGGCGCGCCCTTGGCCTTGTTGGCGTTGGCGCGGTACTCAAAGCTGATGCCCACCACAAACTCACCGGCCGACGCCATGTTGCAAGGCTTGCTGCCGCTGTGTGTGTACTGGGCGATGTTTTCGTGCAGGCCGTCCATGTACTTCCAGCCGCCGCCCTGGCCGTCCTTGTCGCCCCACAGGCTGAGCCAGGCGGTGACATCAAAAAAGCCGGTGCCTGAAGACGCCGGGTTGGGCATCACGATCTGGCCCTTGTAGACGGGCTTGAGCAGGTCGGCCCAGGTCTCTGGCTTGGGGATTCCCTTCTTCGCGGCCTCAACCGTGTTGAAGCAGATGGTGGTGCCCCACACGTCCATGCCAAACCAGGCCGGCACTTTTTTCTTGTCGATGTACTGGCTCATGATGGCGTCGGCATTCAGCGGCCGGTAGGGGATGAGCATGCCGTTCTTGTCCAGCAGCGCCAGGCTCGAAGCCGCCACGCCCATTACCACGTCGGCCTGCGGGTTGGCCTTTTCGGCCAACAGCTTGGCAGTGATGACGCCAGTGCTGTCGCGCACCCATTTCAATTCGATGTCGGGCTGCGCCTTGTTAAAGCCTTCCTGGTAGGCCTTGAGTTGGTCGGTTTCGAGTGCGGTGTAGACCAGCAGGGTGGTCTTTTGCGCCAGGGCGGCGCTGCTGGCGGCCAGCAGCAGGGTGCTGGCCAACACATTCGTGGCGTGGGTCAGGGCTCGGGTGATGGGCATTCTTTTCTCCGTTCAAGTCTGCTGAGGGTGAACAAACTGCGCACGGTGTGGGCGGCCTGTGTCAGCGCTGTGACAAATGACGCGGCGGGGCAAGACCGGGCAGCGCCAATCTAGCGGCCAGCTGCCTGCGTTGTCAACGGTATTTGGCCTATTGTTGACAATCTGCGATTAGCGCCTTCCAATGCCGGCCATGGTCGCCACTGCGCTTGCCGCCACCACCCACCCCACGATTGCCCTGCTGCAATCAAGCTCGCTCACCTCGGTGGTGCAGCAAGAGCTTGAAAGGCGCATCGTTCAGGGCGAACTGGCGCCAGGTGACAAACTCAACGAAGCCACTTTGGCGCAGTCGCTGGGCGTCTCGCGCGGGCCTGTGCGTGAAGCCTTCCGCGGCCTCGAAGAAGCCGGCCTGGTGCGCCAGGAAAAGAACCGCGGCGTCTTTGTGCGCCACATTGCGCTGGACGAAGCGCTGGAAATTTTTGATCTGCGCGCCATGATGGACGAAGCCGTGGGCCGGCAATTGGCCAGCAGCATCACACCCGAACAACTGCGCCAGGTGCGAGCGCGGGTCGAGACCATGGAACGTGCCGTGAAAGCCGGCGACGCCGACCACTACCACCTGCTGAACCTGGAATTCCACGACACGCTGGTGGCCTTTGCCGGCAACCGCAAGCTCACAGCGCTGTACCGGCGTGTCATCAATGAGCTGTCCCTGTTCCGGCGCATCAACCTGGCCGATTCGCGCCAACTGCCGCAGTCGGCCAGCGAACACCGCGCCATCGTCAAGGCCATTGCGGCGGGCGATGTACAAGCCGCCGGCCAGGCCATGCGCCAGCATGTACTGGACAGCAAACAGCGCACGCTGCGGCACCAGGCGCCAGTCGTTGCCACGGCCGCCATCACACGCAAGAAAGCCATCCATGCTTGAAGTAAACAGCCGCCACTACGCGCTGCCCCAACAGCCCACCGTGGTGGTGTGTGTCGACGGCTGCGAAGCCGACTATCTGGCGCACGCCGTGGCCGGCGGCCACATGCCCTGGCTCAAACGCACCTTGAAGACCGGCACGGCGCTCATCGCCGACTGTGTGGTGCCCACCTTCACCAACCCCAACAACCTGAGCATCGTCACCGGCGCGCCACCCAGCGTGCACGGCATTTGCGGCAATTTTCTGTTTGACGTGGAGACGGGCACCGAAGTCATGATGAATGACCCCAAGTGGCTGCGTGCGCCCACCATCCTGGCCGCGCTGTCGGCCGCCGGCCAGCGCTGCGCCGTCATCACCGCCAAAGACAAGCTGCGCTTGTTGTTGGGCAA
>JANNEX010000189.1:0-6456 GCA_031379155.1 Rubrivivax sp. | reverse complement strand
GCCAGGTGGTCTGCGGCCGCCGTCAATTGGCCCGCACGCACTGCCATCTCGGCCAGGATGAGCAGCGTGCCGGCTTCCAGCATGCGTTCACCGGCGCGGCGCACTTCGGTCAGCGCTTGCAGGGCCAAGGACTCGGCGGCTTCGGGCCGGCCGGCCGCCAGATGGGCCTGCGCCAGGTTGATGAGCGTGAAAGGGCGCGACGAGACAAAGCCATAGGCGTCGCACAGGCGCAGGCTTTCGTCCAGCAACGCCACGGCGTCGTCGGGCCGGCCCATCACACGCAGCAGGTTGCCCAGGTTGTTCAGCGTCACGCAGGCGCTGCTCCAGTTGCCGACTTCGCGGTGCACGGCCAGCGCGCGGCGCCAGCCAACTTCAGCATCGGCATAGCGGCCGCGCCTTTTGTGCAGCAGCGCCAGCGTACCGGCGAAGATGGCTTCGCTGGCGTGGTCGCCTTCGCTGGCAGCCAGGTCACGGGCTTCGCTGGCGGCGGCCTCTGCACCGTCGAGGTCGCCTTGCAACCAGCGCGCCAGGGCCAGGGTGTTGAGGTTGGCTTTGATGCCTTCACCGTGGCCGAGTTGGCGTGCGGCGGCCAGCGCGCGTGTGGCCAGGGCTTCGGCGGCGTCAAAGCGGCCGTCGCGGTAGAGCAGCAGGGCGCGGCCGCGCTGCACGGCCGCGATGGCCCCCAGCTCGGTGGCCACGGCGGCGTCGAAGACGGGCTCGGCCCGCTCGAACAGCGCTATGCCTTCGGCCCAGCGGCCCTGCTTTTCGTAGTAGTTCAGCAGCACCGGCGCGGCCTGGGCGATGAAGCTGGCGCGGCCCTGCGCCAGCGCCCATTGCCACGCCGCCAGCACGTCAGGCAGCAGCGTGGTGATGGCTTGCAGGGCCGCACGCTGGTCGACCTGGCGCCAGGGCAACCAGACCGCCAGACGCCGCTGCACGGCCAGGGCGTGGCGTTCTTGCGCGGCGCGCGCGGCGGCGGGCTGCCCGGCCAGGCGCTCGGCCGCGTAGGCGCGCACCAGCGGGTGCAGGTGCAGGCGGCTGGGGCCGCTGGAATCGGTTGTGGGCGTGTCGGCCTCTTCGATCAGCCCCTGTTCGCTCAGCCGGGCCAGATCGCTCAAGCCAGCCGCACCGGCGTCAATGGCCTCGGCGGCCGTGAAGGGTGAGACGAAGACCGACAGCGCCGCCAGCGCGTGCTGCGCCGGCGCGTCCAGCAGTTGCCAGCTGCGGCCCAGCGTGGCGGCCAGGCCTGTGCTGGGTGTGTCCAGCGCGCCCACGCTGCGCTGCAAGGCGGCCAATACGTCGGCAGGCGACAGCACGCGCAGCCACTGGGCGGCCAGTTGCAGCGCCAGCGGCAGCCCGCCCACGTGGGCAGCAATGGCGGCCAGCGTGGCCGCGTGGGGGCGCGCATCGAAGCCCGGCCGGGCAATGCGCGCCGCCGCCTCCAGCAGGCGCACGGCCGGGGCGGCCAGGGTTTCGCTGCCGGGGCTGGCCACGGCCAGCGCACGCAGCGGCAGCAACACTTCGTTGCCGTGGGCCAGGGCTTCGCGCGAGGTGACCAGCACGCGCAGCGCGGGCGCGGCTTGCAGCCACTGCGACAGCAGCGTGTGCAGGGCCGAGCGCTGGTGCAGCAGCTGCTCGAGATTGTCCAGCACCAGCAAACGCACGCCACGCAGCAAGTCGCCGGCCTGCGCGGCGGTGTCACGCGCAAGGGCGTCATTCGGACGCAGCGCGCGCAACACGCGGTGCGGTAACTCGTCGACGGAGAAGGCGTCGGCCAGCGCCAGCCACAGCACGGCATCGGTGTTGGCTTTCGGGTCGGCTTGCGGTTCGGCTTGCAGGCTGGCCTGCGGGCTGGGTTCGACGGCCAAGACGAGGGCCCTCGCCAGCCGCGTTTTGCCCACGCCGCCCAGTCCTTGCAGCGTGAGCAGGCGCGCGCTGCCCAGCAACTTGCGGGCGTGGGCGAGTTCATCGTCACGGGCGATAAGCGTGTGGTCTTCGGTCTGAGGTGAGGCATGGGCGCCGCTGCCCAAGCCGCCAGGGCCCAGTTGCTGAGCCCACTGGGCCAGCGCGGCGCTGGCGGGCAGGCCCACGTCGGCGCGCAGGCGGGTGTCGAAGGCGGCGAACTCATGCGCCACTTCTTCATGGCGGCCCAACGCGGCCAGGGCTTGAAGGTGCACGCGCAGCACGTCTTCGTCACCGGGCTCGGCTTGCAAATGGCGGCCAGCGCGGTGGGCCGTCTGCGCCGGCGTGGCCGTGGCGGCGCAGCGCAACACGGCTTCGCGCGCCAGGGCAATGAGCGTGCGGCGTTCACCCTGGGCCCACTCAGCCAGCACCGGGAAGCCGCGAAAACTCAGGCCTTGCGCAAAGTGCCCGCCAGCCAGCGCACTCAGGGCATGCCAATCGGCTGCGCTGCCCGCACTGCGTGCGGCGCGGGCACGGCTGAGGTCACTGCCGGGCAGCCAGCGCAGGCGACGGCGTTCGCTGGCCAGCGCGTCGGCCACGCCCCAGTTGGCCAGACGGTCGCGCAGGCGGTTGAGGTTGACACGCAGGTTGCGCTGGGCGTCTTCGGCACTGGCCTGGGGCCAGAACAGGGCGGCCAGTTCTTCGCGTTCCACCCAGTCACCGCGTGTGCCCAGCACCGCCAGCAGGTAGCCTGCAGCGGCGTCGGGCAGTTCGGCGCAAAAGCCGCCCCGACGCAATTGGGCAGCGCCCACCAGTTGCAGGTCAGGCGCGTTGGCTGTCATGCGCCGTAGCGATGCTTTGACGGCGCTGCGACCGCGCTGTGACGGTGTTGAGACGGTGTTGAGACGGCGCAGCGTCATGCTGCCCGCAATGAACACGCGCCGCCAGACCCGCCCGCTGCTGAGCTACCTGCTCAGGGTGCACGAAGAGCATGTGGAACAGCTGCGGCTGAGTTATGAACTGTTGGACCTGGCAAGTGGCACGGCGCTGCGGTTTACCAGCCTGGCTGCGCTGCAGCGCCACCTGCGCCGTGGCGAAGCTGGCGAGCCGGTGGCCCGCACAAACCTGCCGGCTCAGGGGTGACACGCGCTGGCGCGTGGGCATGGCTGTGGGTCCGGCGCGGGGGATGCGGTGCATGAGAACGGCTGGTGGCGAAAGACTGCGCGTGAGCCCCTGGTACTCCGACCCACAGATTTCGAAACATGAAAACGTGTCTTCGTCCGCCATGCGTCGTTGCAAATCCTCGCCATAGCAAAGGCTATGGCTGTGGTTTGCGCCTAGCCTGGCAAACGAATCCATCGTTTTCATCATGTTCCGAAACCTATGGGTCGGAGTACTAGTGTGCAGCCTGGGCGCCGCTTCCCCGCCCACGCTTTTAGCAGCGTGGGCGGTCAGATTCCCGCCGCCCGGGTCAAAGCCGTGATGACCGGCACGCTGCGCCCTGTCAGCAGTGCGCCAGGCGCGCCGTCGTAAAGTCCGCCCCAGGCTGCGCCCTGCCCGCGGCCGGCGAGGATGTCTGCTCATGAACGCGCCCGTCGCGGACCGCGCTGTTGGCGCCACCGAACGCGCTGCCCTTCAGCACAGCGTGGTGCGCGCGTTGGGCGCACTGCTGCCCGCCCACGCTTTGCTGTGGCACAGCGAAGACACGGTGCCCTATGAATGCGACGGCCTTACCGCTTACCGCCAATTGCCGCTGGTGGTGGCGCTGCCCGAAAACGAAGCCCAAGTCGCCGCTGTGCTCAAGGCCTGCCACGCGCTGCAAGTGCCGGTGGTGGCGCGGGGTGCGGGCACGGGTTTGTCGGGCGGCGCCATGCCACACGCCCTGGGCGTGACGCTGAGCCTGGCCAAGTTCAACAAGATCGTCATGCTCGACCGCCAAGCGCGCACCGCCACCGTGCAATGCGGCGTGCGCAACCTGGCCATCAGCGAAGCTGCGGCGCCGCTGGGCCTGTACTACGCGCCCGACCCCAGCAGCCAGATTGCCTGCACCATAGGCGGCAACGTGGCTGAAAACAGCGGCGGTGTGCATTGCCTGAAGTACGGCCTCACGCTGCACAACGTTTTGCGTGTGCGGGGTTTTACGTCGCAGGGCGAGCCGGTGGAATTTGGCAGCGAAGCGCTGGACGTGCCGGGCCTGGACCTGCTGCCGCTGGTGGTGGGCAGCGAAGGCATGCTGGCCGTGACCACCGAAGTCACCGTCAAGCTGGTGCCCAAGCCGCAACTGGCGCGCTGCATCATGGCCAGCTTCGACGACATCCGCAAAGCCGGCGACGCGGTGGCCGCCATCATTGCCGCCGGCATCATCCCGGCGGGCCTGGAGATGATGGACAAGCCCATGACGGCGGCGGTGGAAGACTTTGTGCACGCCGGCTACGACCTCAACGCCGCCGCGATTTTGCTGTGTGAAAGCGACGGCACGCCAGAAGAAGTGGCCGAAGAAATCGACCGCATGCTGGCCGTGCTGAGCGGCTGCGGCGCGACAAGACTGGAAGTCAGCAAAGACGAACGCCAGCGCCTGGTGTTTTGGAGCGGGCGCAAAAACGCCTTCCCCGCCAGCGGCCGCATCAGCCCCGACTACATGTGCATGGACAGCACCATTCCGCGCAAACGCCTGGCCGACATCCTGCTGGCTATTTGCCACATGGAAATCAAATACGGCCTGAAATGCTGCAACGTTTTTCATGCCGGCGACGGCAACCTGCACCCGCAGATCTTGTTCGACGCCAATGACCCAGACCAGCTGCACCGCTGCGAACTGTTCGGCGCCGACATCTTGGAAACCAGTGTCGCCATGGGCGGCACGGTGACAGGTGAGCACGGCGTGGGCGTCGAAAAACTCAGCAGCATGTGTGTGCAGTTCAGCGCGCAAGAACGCGAGCAGATGATTGCCATCAAACGGGCCTTTGACAGCAGCGGTTTGCTCAACCCGGGCAAGGTCATACCGACGCTGCAACGCTGTGCCGAGTACGGCAAGATGCATGTCAAAAAAGGCCTGCTGCCGTTCCCGAACCTGGAGCGCTTTTGATGGCGCGTGACCCGGCCTTGGCGCGTGTGGTGGACCAGGTGGAAGCGGCACGCGCGCAGCGTTCTGTGCTCGACATCCAGGGCGGCGGCAGCAAGTCGTTTTACGGCGGCGAGCCTGTCGGAGAGGCGCTGGACATCAAGCCGCTGGCCGGCATCAGCAGCTATGAGCCCAGCGAACTGGTGGTGACGGTGCGCGCCGGCACGCTGCTGGCTGAACTGGAAGCGGCGCTGGCTGAAAAGGGCCAGTGCTTGCCGTTTGAGCCACCGCGCTTTACGGTGGCCACAACCGTGGGCGGCATGGTGGCAGCCGGCCTGGCCGGCCCCGCACGCGCCAGCGTGGGCGGTGTGCGCGACTACGTGCTGGGCGCCACGTTGCTCAGTGGCAAAGCCGAGCTGTTGAGCTTTGGCGGCACGGTGATGAAAAACGTCGCTGGCTATGACGTGTCGCGCGTGCTGGCCGGCAGCATGGGCATCTTCGGCGTCATCTGCGAGGTCTCACTCAAAGTGCTGCCCGTGATGCCCGCCAACGTCACCGTGCGGCTGCAAATGGACGCCGCCAGTGCCATCCGTCGCCTGGGCGAATGGGGCGGCCAGCCGCTGCCCCTGAACGCCAGCGCCTGGTGGGACGGCATGCTGGTGCTGCGTTTATCAGGTGCCGTGGCCGCCGTGAAATCGGCGCAAGAGAAAATCGGCGGTGAGTTGATTGCGCAAGCCACCGCCCAGCCTTTCTGGCAAGGCCTGCGTGACCACAGTGACGAGTTTTTCATCGGTGCGGCCAAGGCGGTTGACGGCGGCGCGGCACTGTGGCGCCTGTCAGTGCCGGCCACCGCCGCGCCGCTCAAACTCTCGGGCGAACAGTTGCTGGAATGGGGCGGCGCGCAGCGCTGGATCTGCACCAGCGCACCCGCCGCCACGCTGCGCGACGCGGCGGCGGCCGTGGGCGGCCACGCCGTGCTCTTCCGCGCCCGCGACAAAACCGCCGGCACCTTTGCACCGCTCAAAGCGCCGCTGGACCGCATCCACCGCGAACTAAAAAAAGCTTTCGACCCCGACGGCATCTTCAATCCCGGCCGCCTGGTGGCGGGGCTGTAGCGCATGGCCGTCGAAGAGGACATGGCCACGTATTACGCGCAACGTGCCGCGACTTACGAACGTGTCTATTTCAAGCCCGAAAGGCAGCCCGACCTGCGTGCCATGGAGAGTTGGCTAACGGCTCAGTTCGTGGACCGCCGTGTGCTGGAAGTGGCCTGCGGCACCGGCTGGTGGACACCCCACGGCGCGCGCCAGGCCAAAGCCTGGCTGGCCACTGACCTGAACCCACAAACCATGGCCGTGGCGCGCCGCAAACCACTGCCCGCCTGTGTGCAATTGGCTGAGGTGGACGCCTACAGCTTCGAACAAATCCAGGGCCAAACCTTTGACGCCGCCTTTGCCGGCTGCTGGTGGAGCCACGTGCCGCTGGCGCGCCTG
>JANNEX010000185.1:0-11507 GCA_031379155.1 Rubrivivax sp. | reverse complement strand
TTGCGCTTGAGCGCATGAAAGTGCATGGCGCGGTGATAGCCGCGGTCCTTGATGGTGTGCGGCATGAGCAAGGGAATGGCGTCGTGGTAACGCACGACCAGTTGCGTGCCCTTGCTGACGCGGCCGGGGAAAGGGGTTTCGGTGATCAGCACGTCGATGCCGCGTGTGTCCAGCCTTGGGTAACAGGCGTGGCCAAAGGCGGCGCTGCCCACGCCCACCGCGTTCATCATTGACCAGGGCCAGCGCAGCACGCGGTAGTCGGCGCCAGTGACGGCGTCAAAGTCCTCTACGGGCAGCGACTTGGCGAACATGGCGCGCCAAACATAATCTTTGAAATGGTCTGCCTTGAAACCTGTCAGCCGGGTCCTAAGCCCGAAAAGTCCGCCCAGAGCCGCCGCCGCAGGGCCTGTCAACTGCAAGGCCCGCTTGCGACGATGCTCCCAGCGGTGCGCCGCCGGGCCCTGCTGCAAAGAAGCCACCACTTTTGACAAGCGGTCGAATTGCTCGGCGGCCGGTGTGCGCGGGTCGATCTGACCATGCTTGAGCGGCAAGCCGGCTTCCACCACCAGGTTGCTGCTGTGGATGAGGCCCAGCATTTGCACCCCGGGCAGACCTTGCAAGCCACGAAACAGCAGCCGCGTTTCTTGCGGGATGCCGCTGTAGCCATCCAGCGCGGGCCGCAAATCCAAGAGCACTTTCAAGGCTTTGTCCATCAATCAAAGCGTGGGCCGGGTGGCGGCACGTGTTGTTCTTCGTAAAAGGCGTAGGCCTGGTCGACGCTGTCAAATTCAAACAGCTTGCCCAGGTGCAGTACGGCAGCGCGTTCGCAATAGGCTTTGATGATGTGCGGGTCGTGGCTGACCAGGATGAAGGCGCGGTCCTTGCGTTTTTGGAACAGCTCGACATGGCAGCGGTCGCCAAAGCGGCTGTCGCCCACGGCCATGCCTTCGTCGATAAGGAAGCAGTCAAATTCAATTGCCATGGACAGCGCAAAGGCCAGCCGCATGGTCATGCCGGCCGAGTAGTGCACCACGGGTTCACGCAGGTAGATGCCGAGCTCGGTGAACTCTTCAACAAAGGGCAGCAGCGGCTTCCAATCCACACCGTAGACCCGGCAAACGAACTTCAGGTTGTCCAGGCCCGTCAGGTGCAACTGAAAGGCACCCGTGAAAGCCAGGGGCCAGCTGACGCTCATTTGCCGCGTTAGGCGTCCGGCGCTGGGGGTTTCGGCGCCGCTGAGCAGACGAATCAGCGTGCTCTTGCCCGCGCCGTTGCGGCCCAGGATGCCCAGGTGGCGGCCCCGCCGCAACTCAAAGCTGACCTGGTCCAGCACCCGCCGCGGGCCGTAGCGCGTGCCGTAGTCTTTGCAGATGCCTTCAAGCCGTATCACTTGATGCCCACCCGGCGCGCCGCGTCGCGCAGCAGCAGCAAGCCGGTCAAGGTCAGCACCCCGTTGCACGCGGCCATATAACCCATGTCGTAGTGGGTGGGCACGACGCCGCCGAAGTAGCCGTCGCGCAGCATTTCCACGCCGTGCACCATGGGCAGGGCCAACACCACTGGCTGTGCAGCCGTGGGCAGCCATTCGACCATGAAGGCCGCGCCCGACAAAGGAAACAGCAGGTAGGACGTCGGGTGCCACAGCCGGTCGACCAGTTCGCTGTAGGCACTGGCCGCGCCGATGGTGATGGCCAGCGCGGCGCCAAACCAGGCCAGCATGAACCAGGCCGCGAAGACACGCAGCGGGTCACTGGGCAGCTGCATCCACTCAAATGCGATGAAAACGCTGGCCAGCACGATGAAGGACGCCGTGGCGCCCGACATTTCAAGAATGATGCGGGTGATGAAGACATCAATCACGCGCACGTTGCGGTGGTACAGCAGGTTGATGTTTTGCTGGATGCCACTGTTGCAGCGGCTGACCGTGTTGCGCCACAGCAGCACCGATGAATAGCCCGTGATGGCGAAGGCCACGATGGGCAGCCGGGAGCCGTGGTTGAGGTCAGCCGCCGTCCACAGCGTGGCCACGCCCAGAGTGAAGATCATGGGCTCGCCAATCAGCCACAGCACGCCCAGGTTGTCGCGCCCAAAGCGCGTGATGACTTCGCGCATGAGCAGCGCCCACACGACACGGCGCTGCACCGCCAGCGCGTGCCAGAAGCTGGGCCGCGGCGCGGCTTCATGGCCGCCAGCGGCCCCTGCAGATTCAGTCAGCGTGTTCACGCACGCTCGCAATCACCAGGCTCACGATGCCCCACAAGATGCAGCCAAAAATCAGTGTCGTGAGGACCGCGCGCAGGCGGCGCGGCTCCACGGCCATGTCGGGCAGATTGGGCATCACCAGGCGTTCGAGGTAGAGCTGCTTGCGCGCGGCTTCGCTGCGCGCCGAGTCCAGCGCGCCCAGTGCCGACGCCACCTGGCGGTCAGCAAACGCGCGGTCCAGCGACAGGCGGTCAAAGGCCGGTGACTTGGAACTGAGGCCGCCGCCACTGCCCAGCACACGCGCGTTTTCTTCGCTGATGGCGCGGCGCAGGCCGGCCACACGTGCGTCCAGTCCGCTGAGCTGAGGGTTGCTTGGCGAGACACGGCGCACCTGGTCTAGCTGCGCTTCGGCGGCCAGCAGTTCTTCACGAAGGCGGGCCACGCTTTGCAGCTGGATGTTGCTTTGGCGTTCGGGGTCAAACACCGCGCTGCTGCTGCGAAAGGCCGACAACGCTGCGGCCGCCGTCTTGGCGCGCTCTTCGGCCACCGCCACTTCGGTTTGCGCCACGCGGATCAGGTCTTGGCGGCTGCGTGTGTTGGTGTTGTTGAGCAGCCGCTCACCCATCTCAAGCAGCTGCTCGTTGATCTTTTGTGCGTCAGCCGCCGTGTAGGCGCGCACGCGCAGCACGCTGATCGAAGACACGGTGTCGTAGTCGATGCCGACGTGGCGCAGGTAATGGCGGTGCAGGGCTTCGAAGCTGCTGTCCCACCACTCCAGGCCGGGGAAGCGGCTGATGGGGTCCAGGCCGGTCTCGCTGAAAGCCTTGCGCAGGGCCAGCTTGCCGTCCAGTTCTTGCAGCGCGTCGCGGCTGCGGATGTAGTCGTGGACAGAGTAGGTGTCGTCCTGCGAACGCGAAAACGCCGTGCCTTGCAGCAGCGCACCCAGCCCGCCTTGGGCCGGGCGTTGCGGGCTGCGCACGACAAAACGCGACTCGGAGATGTAGACATCAGACGCCATCCAGCCGTAGTACACCGCCGTCAGCGTGGTAGGGATGAAGACGGTGATGAAAAAGATGGCATTGAAGCGGCGCAGCACTGTGCGCAGGCGTGAGGGGCGGGAAGCTGAGGACATGGCTGAGGCTGAGCCCTAGGCGTTGTCGTGTGGCAGCAGCTGGCGGTACAAGGCCAGCGTGCGCTCGGTCATGCGCGTGGCGCTGAAGTCTTGTTCATAGCGCAAGCGCGCGCCGCGCCCCAGCTCGGCGCGCAAGCCCTCATCGGCCAGCAGTTGGTTGAGCGCGCCAGCCAGTGCCACCGGGTCACCCGCAGGCACATTCAGGCCGCTGACGCCGTGCTGGTTGACCCAGGGCACGCCCGTACCTGCGATGTCGCTGGCGACGACGGGTTTGCACATCAGCATGGCTTCCAGCATGGCCACGCCGTAAGCTTCAGCGCGCACGGTGGACGGCATGCAAAAAACATCGCAAGCCTCGAAGTGGCTGGCCAGTGCATCGTCCGCAATGTGTCCCAACAGATGCACCTTGTCTGCCAGGCCACGCCTGGCCACCAGGGCTTTGATGCGGCCCAGCCATTCGCCGTCACCGCCGATCATCACGGCGCAGTTGTCGGGCAGGGCCGCAGCAGCGTCGATGAGCACCTCAAAGCCTTTGTAGTAGGTCATGCGGCCCAACGCAAACACCAAACGCCGGCCACCCATGCGCTGGCGCAAACGGTCTGCCGTCTGGCGCTGCGCGGCGCCACGATTGTCGCTGATGCCAATGGGCACCACGTGCACCTTGTGGCGCCAGGCCTGCAGCGCTTGCGAAGTCTGGGCATAGGGCGGGCTGGTGGCCACTACGGCATCGGCGCGTGCCAGCAGCCAGTGCTGCAGCGGCCCGTAGAGTTTCAGCGCCAGGCGCTGGCGTATGACGTCGCTGTGCCACTGCACCACCAGCTTGGCACGTGGCCGCGCCATCCAAAACGCCGCCGCAGCAGTGGGGTCGGGCATGTGCAAGTGAACGATGTCGGCCTGCCGCGACATCTGCGCCAGGTACCAAGGCATGGAAGCCGCCATCGACGTCGACAGCACCATGCCCAGCGAACCCGCGCGGCGCACGCGGTAGCCACCGGGCCAGCGTTCAGCCACACCGCGCAGCTGTTGGTGTGAACACAGCACGTCGGTGTGCACGCCCGACTGGTTGAGGCCCTCCACCAATTCCCAGGCCACGGTTTCAATGCCGCCAAACACCGGAGGGTAAAACTTGCTGACGTGCAAGACCTTCATGCGGTGGCCCGTGCCAGCGCGGGCAGCGCACGCAGTGTTTGCAGCAAGCGCCGCGCGGGGGCTGAGGCCGTGAACTGCGAGGCCCGTTGCAGGCCCTGCTGGCGCATGCCCGCCAGCAGGGTGGGGTTGCTGAGCAGGTGGTCCAGGCAGCGCGCCAGGTCATCAGCATCGTACGCGTCGAAGTAGATGGCGGCGTCGCCACAAACCTCTGGCAATGCCCCGCCACGCGCCGCAGCCACGGCGCAGCCGCTGGCCATGGCCTCCAGCGCAGGCAGGCCGAAGCCTTCGTGCGGTGAGGCTGCCACCAGCAAAGTGGCAGCCCCGTACAAGGCCTTCAACTCGGCATCTTCAACGCGCCCCAGTCGCAGCATCCAGGCGGGTTCCACGTGCCGGCCTTCGGCGGCGAAGACGCGGACATCCGGCGCTCCGACCACCACCAGCTTGAGCCCCCGGCGCGGCTGCAAGCGCGCCACGGCGGCTTGCAGCGCCGCAAGATTCTTGTTGCCGCTGCCAGCGCCTACGGTCAGCAAAAATCGGCCCGGCTCCAGGCCGTGGCGGCCCAGCACACGGCTGTCTGGCGTGACCCCATTCAAGTGATCGCAGCTGTTGTGCAGCACTTCAAAACGCGCAGGCGCCAGGCCCAGGGCTTGAGCCAGTCTTTGACGCGAGAACTCACTCACCGTGAATAGCAGTTGCGCGCGGCCAGCCTGGCGCGCGAAAGAAAAACGGTACCAGGTGGCAAAGGTCCATGAATAGGATTGAGGCTGATCAAACACCGCAGCGTCATGCAAAGTGCATGCCTGGCGCAGGGCCAGCAGCGGTGCACTGCCCGTCAAGTTCAGCAGCAGACCGTCGCGGCTGGCCCAGGGCAACAGCAGTTGCTCCCAGGCGTGCGCTGGCCAGCCCGCGCGGCCCAGCTTGCGCACCTGCACCCGCGACAGCGCAGGCGGCTGGCCTTCATGCGGGCACAAGAGCACCCAGCACTCAGGGGCGCACGTTCCCAATTCAGCTTCCTGTTCGGCGTCCAGTGCGGCGTCCAGCGCGCTCACCAAGCCATGTGCAAAGCGCTGCACACCGGTGGTGGACTGGGCCGTGAATTTGCCGTTGATATAGACAGTGCGCATGCCGGGGAGAAGAGCCCAGCGCTGTGGCGCTGCGGTGCGCAGCTTGCGCCACAGGACCATACCTCAGCTTCGGTGACTGTGGGCGGGTCACTGGTACGGGACCTATTATCCTTGGCTTGCTGGTCGACTGAGCCCTGTTGATGCCCCAAGACCAAGTGCAGACCCTGCTGCAAAAGCTCGAGTCCGAAAGCATCCACATCCTGCGCGAAGTGGTGGCGCAATGTGAACGCCCGGTGCTGATGTATTCCGCCGGCAAGGACAGCACCGTGCTGCTGCACCTGGCGCGCCTGGCCTTCCACCCGGCCCCGCCGCCCATGCCACTGCTGCATGTGGACACGACATGGAAGTTTGCGGCGATGTACGCCTTTCGTGACCGCCTGGCTGCTGACAGTGGCATGCCGCTGATCGTGCACCGCAACCCATAGGCGCTGGCCCAGGGCATCAACCCTTTTGACCATGGCTCGCAGGTGCACACCGACCTGTGGAAAACGCAAGGCCTCAAACAAGCGCTGGACGAACACAATTTTGACGCGGCAATCGGCGGCGCGCGGCGCGACGAAGAAATGTCGCGCGCCAAGGAAAGGGTGTTTTCGTTTCGCCTGCCCGGCCACGTGTAGGAGCCGCGTGAACAAAGGTCCGAGCTGTGGCGCTTGTTCAATGGCCTCAAACGCCCGGGCCAGACCTTGCGTGTGTTCCCGTTGTCCAACTGGACCGAGGCTGATGTGTGGCAGTACATCTTGCTGCACCGTTTGCCCGTGGTGCCGCTGTACCTGGCCGCGCCGCGCCCGGTGGTGCAACGCCAGGGCGCGCTCTTCGTGGTCGACGACGAGCGCATGCGGTGTGCACGCGGGCGCTGGACCGGCCGCTGGCCTTTGACCCTTACCGTGACAACCGCGACACCGGCGGCTTCATCCTGATTGACCGCGTCAGCCTGCACACCGTGGCTGCGGGCATGCTGCACTTTGGCCTGCGCCGCGCCCACAACCTGCACCGCCAGCACTTTGATGTCGACAAGGCGGCACGCGCTGCGCTGCTGGCGCAAAAGCCGGCAGTGGTGTGGCTGACGGGCTTGTCAGGTGCTGGCAAATCCAGCCTGGCGAACGGGCTGCAAGTGCACCTGCATGCCGCCGGCCACGCGGTCTACGTGCTGGACGGCGACAACGTGCGCATGGGCCTGTGCCGCGAACTGGGATTTACGGCCGCCGACCGCGTGGAAAACGTGCGCCGCGTGGCCGAAGTGGCGCGCTTGATGGTGGACGCCGGTCTCATCGTCATCGCGGCTTTCATTTCGCCCTTTCGCAGCGAAAGGGCGCTGGCGCGCAGCCTGCTGGCAGCCGGCGAATTCATTGAGGTGCATGTGGACGCACCACTGGCCGTGGCCGAAGCGCGCGACAGCAAAGGCTTGTACGCCAAGGCCCGGCGCGGTGAACTGCCCAACTTCACCGGCATCGATTCACCCTATGAAGCGCCGCTGGAGGCCGAGATCTACGTCGACACTGCCAGAATGGACCCTGAAGCTAGCGTTCAACATGTGCTGACACAGCTGCGCCAGCGGGGTGTGCTCAAAGGCTAAGCCGGCCGGTATTCGGGCACCGATTCAGCCAGCGCCCTGCGCACTGCGGTGTCGTCAGCCGCACCTGCGTTTTCTTGCGCCCACACCAGCAGCGGCGCCAGTGACAGTGGCCGCTGATCCAGGCGCGCTACGCGCAGTTGGGGCACGGCGGTGGGCACACTGGTGTCGTCGTCGGCCAGCAGCTCTTCAAACAACTTCTCACCCGGTCGCAGGCCGGAAAACACGATGGGGATTTCAGCCACCGTGTGCCCGGCCAGGCGAATGAGGTCGCGCGCCAGGTCGACGATCTTCACCGGCTCGCCCATGTCCAGCACCAGCACCTGGCCGCTTTGCCCAATGGCCGCCGCTTGCAGCACCAGGCGCGCCGCTTCGGGGATGGTCATGAAGTAGCGAATGATGTCGGGGTGGGTCACGGTCACCGGGCCGCCACGTTCAATCTGTTCTTTGAACTTGGGAATGACGCTGCCGCTGCTGCCCAGCACATTGCCAAAGCGCACCGCCATGAAGCGCGTGCCGGGGTGGCTGGTGGCCAGGCTGCTGACCACCATCTCAGCGGCGCGTTTGCTGGCCCCCATGACGTTGCTGGGGTTGACGGCCTTGTCGGTGCTGATGAGCACAAAGCGTTCGGCCGCGCACTCGGCCGCCGCCAGCGCCGCGTGGTAGGTGCCCAGGGTGTTGTTGCGCAGCGCTGCAGCGGCGTTGTGGTCTTCCATCAGCGGCACGTGTTTGTAGGCTGCGGCGTGGAACACCACTTGCGGCTGCCACTGCAAGCAGACTTGGCGCAGGTGCGGCAGGTCTTTGACGTCACCGATCAGGCGCACCAACTCCAGCGCCGGCAAGCTGTGGCCTAACTCTTGTTCGATGCGGTAGAGGTTGAACTCGCTCAGCTCCAGCAGCACCAGGCGCTTGGGCTTGAAGCGCGCGACTTGCCGGCACAGCTCGCTGCCAATGCTGCCGCCTGCACCGGTGATGAGCACGGTCTTGCCTTGCAGCGTGTGCGCGATGCCGGCCTCGTCGAGCACCACCGGCTCGCGGCCCAGCAGGTCTTCGGGCTCGATGTCGCGCAGCCGCTCTACACGTGTCTGGCCCGTGCGCAGCTCATCCGCGCTGGGCACGGTCAGCACGGGCAGGCCGGTGCCGGCGGCAAGGTCAAGCGCGCGGCGGCGCTGCGCGCGGGTGGCTGCGGGCATGGCCACCACCACGTGCGTGGCGGTGCCCCAGACAGGTTTGCCTTTCAACGCATCCAAAGGCCCCAGCACGGGTACGCTGTTGATGCGCGCACCGTGTTTGCTGGCGTCGTCGTCGAGCAAACCCAGCACGACCCAGCCCTGCTGCTGCAAACCGGCCAGCAACAAGCGCGCCGCTTCGCCCGCACCCAGCACGATGGCGCGGCGAATTTCACTGTTCGCGCCGGCGATGCGCGTGCGTGCGTGTTCATAGGTCATGCGATAGGCGATGCGCACCAGCGCCAGGCCCATCAGCGTAACCACCGGGTGCAGGGCGAGCACGGCGCGCGGCACTTGCGTCAGCCCCAGCGCCATCACAGCAGCCGCCGCCACGCCACCGGCCACCAGGCAAGCAAGCGTGATGCGCTTGATCTCAGCAAAGCCCGAAAAGCGCCACATGCTTTGTGGCACCTTGAAGCACAGGCTGGCAGCCGCGTAGGCCAGCACCACGCCAGCCAGCACCCAGCCGTCATACGAAGGGCGGGCACTGATCCAACGCTCGAAGCCCAGGCGAAACAGGTAGGTGATGTTCCAGCAGGCCGCCACCACGGCAGCGTCAATGGCCAGCGACAGTGGCTCGCGGTGCGGGCGCAGGCGCGCCAGGAACAAGTCCAGCTTGTGCCAGACGGTGGGTGCGTTTTGGTTCACAGTGCGGCCCAGGTGGCTGGCCGGGCGACATCGCGCCAGCTCAGCACCGCATGGTCGGCGCGCGCATGGCTGTCGTCGCCGCCGTAGACCAGCAGCGGGTCAGCCGCTTCTGCGCCCACCGCCTGGCGCCAGCGGCGCGCGGGGGTCAGCCAGTCATGCGCATAGGTGGTGCCTGATTTGCATTCGACGCTGTGCAAACGGCCTTCGTGCTCAAACACCAAGTCGACTTCCAAACCGTGGTTGTCGCGCCAAAAATGCAGGTCGCTGTCCAGGCCCTGGTTGTGGCGGTGTTTGAGCGTTTCAGACACGACCCAGGTTTCAAACACCGCGCCGCGCGCGGCGTGGATTTGCAGGTCTAACGCTGAAGTGATGCGCAAGAGCTGGCACAACAAGCCGGTGTCCAGGAAGTAGAGCTTGGGCGTCTTGACCAGGCGCTTGCCAAAGTTGCGGTGATAGGGCTTGAGCAGCGCCACCACATGGCTGGCTTGCAGCACGCCCAGCCACTGGCGCGCGGTGGGCTGGCTGATGCCGCAGTCCGAGGCCAGGCTGTTGAGGTTGAGAAGCTGAGCGCTGCGCGCCGCGCACATGGCCAAGAAACGCTGAAAGCTCATCAGGTTGGCGACATTGAGCAACTGGCGCACGTCGCGTTCCAGGTAGGTTTGCAAGTAGGCCGACAGCCAATGCGCGGGCTCGGGGTCACGGTGGGCCGCGTGCAAGGCTGGGTAGCCACCGCGCCACAGACGTTGTTCCAGTGTGACGGGTTCGGACTCGGTCGGCGCCAGTTCGGCTTGCGACAGTGGCAGCAATGTGAGCATGCCCACACGGCCGGCCAGTGACTGGCTGATGCCGCCTTGCAAGTTGAACTGCTGCGAGCCGGTCAGCACAAAGCGGCCCATCTGCGGCGCTGCGTCGGCCACGCCCAGCAAGTAGGACAAGAGTTCGGGCGCGCGCTGCACTTCGTCGAGGATGGCGCCTTGGCCGTGGCGGGCAAAAAAGCGGCGCGGGTCGGCCAGCGCCAATTCACGCGTGTCGCGGTCTTCCAGGTTGACATAGGGCAACTGCGGGAAGGCGCTGCGCGCCAGCGTGGTCTTGCCCGACTGGCGTGGGCCCGTGAGCGCCAGCACCGGAAAGCCACTGGCCATGCGCCGCAGCGTGGCCTGGGCCAGGCGCGGCACCAAGTTTGGCGGCAGGGTGCTCATGGGCTGTACTTTATCAAATTCACAATTTGAAATTGTACAACCCTGCAGCCAATAAATATATTCAAAGGCGACGCCACAGCGCCCTGGCTGTGCGCAACAGCACAGCCAGGTCGCTGGCCAGCGTGGCTTGCTCGGCATAGGCAGCGGCACGCTCCAGCTTCAGGGGCAGGATGACCTGAACGTATTCCCGCTCAGGGTCGGCCGCTGCCGCGAGCAGCGCCGCTTCGTCGATGAAATCCAGCGAAGCCGGGTCGGTCAAGCCCGGCCGCACCGACAGCGCGCGCTCGCGCAGGCCCGGCGGATAGTGCGCCACGTAGCGTGGCACCTCAGGGCGCGGGCCCACCAAGCTCATGCGGCCGGCAAGCACGTCGATGAACTGCGGCAACTCGTCCAGCCGCGTGCGGCGCAGATAGGCGCCAGCGCGGGTGATGCACGCGTCGTCAGCCAGCGTCAGCGCCAGGCCCGTGGCGCCTGCCTGCATGGTGCGAAATTTGTGGATGCCAAAGAGCACCCCGTGGCGGCCGACACGCTCTTGGCGATAGAACACCGGGCCCGCGCTGTCGAGCTTGATCCACAGCGCCACCAGCACCATCAACGGCGCCAGCAGCAGCAGCGCCAACGCGGCGCCCAGCAGATCAAAGGTGCGCTTGGCCACGGCCTGAGGGATGCCGTGAATCAGCCGGCCAGTCAACCGGCCAAAACACGCCGCACCGCAACCACCACACGCTGCACATCGGCGTCGGTCATGCGCGTGTACAGCGGCAAGCTGACCATGCGCTCAAAAGCATGTTGGCTGTGCGGGAACTGGCTGGCGCTGAGCTGGTAGCGGTCGCGCCAGTAGGGGTGCAGGTGCAGCGGGATGTAATGCACGCTGCAGCCGATGCCGGCCTCAAACAGCGCTTCGATGAAACGGTCACGCATGATGCCGGCGTCGTCGCCCAGGCGCAGCACGTAGAGGTGCCAGGCATGGGTCTGGCCTGCGGGCGCGATGGGCGCCGTGAGCACAGGCAGGTCGGCGAAGGCCCGGTTGTACTGGGCCGCGATTTCAGCCCGGCGGCGTTGGAAGGCATGCGCTTTTTTCAACTGCTGCAAGCCCAGCGCAGCCGCAATGTCGGTCAGGTTGTACTTGAAGCCCGGCGCCACCACCTCGTAATACCAGCTGGGCACGGTGGACTGGAAACGGTCAAAGGCGTCGCGGTTCATGCCGTGCAGGCGCATCACGCGCGCACGCTTGGCCAGTGCTTCGTCGCGCGT
>JANNEX010000173.1:0-1895 GCA_031379155.1 Rubrivivax sp. | reverse complement strand
CCGCCAGGCGTGGCCTTTGTGTCCTTTGATGAAACGGTGCCGGCGTTCTCGGCCATGGGCGCCTACGGCGGTGCATTGCCCACCGTCGAAGCCGGCCCCACGGGCGGCAGCGGCAACGCACTCAAGATCGTCAAGCCGGTCTCCCCCGACACCTGGGGCGGCACCTTCTTCACCACGGCGACGATTCCTTTCACCACCGCCAACAAGCTCATCACGGCGCGGGTCTATGCCAGCAAGGCCGGCTCGGTGATCAAGTTCAAGGTCGAGGTGCCGGGTGGCACCAGCGTCGAAGTGGCCAGCGCGCCCACGGGTGCGGCCAATACCTGGAGCACGGTGAGCTGGGACTTCAGCGGCGTCAGCCTGAGCAACCAGTACAAGATCATCGCCATCACGCCTGACGCTGACACTGTCACCAATGGCCAGACCTACTACATCGACGACATCACCGTGGCCGCCAGCCCGGTGGTGACGGCTCCGCCACCGCCGGTGGCCACCACCATCGCCACGCTGGACGAAACCACGGCCGCGCTGACGGGCTTCGAGGGCTGTTATGACTCCTCCTTGGTCAACGACCCGGCGGGCGGCACCAACAAGGTGGGCAAGGTCGTCAAACCCGGCAGCGGCGTGCCGTTTTACTGCGGCACCACCGTGGTCACGGTGCCTAACGGTGGACTTGCGCGCATAGCCTTCACGGCCACCGCCACCACCATGACCGCGCGTGTCTGGTCGCCCGACGTGGGCATCCCGGTGCGCTTGAAGGTGGAAGACATTGCCGACGCCACCAAGTCGGTCGAGACCGAAGCCATGACCACGTTGGTGGGATGGCAGACCCTGACCTTCAACTTCGCCAATGCCGCCGCCGGCACGCCGGTGCTCAACCTGAGCACCACCTACAACAAGGCCAGCATCTTCTTCCACTTTGGCACCGTGGGCAGTGGCAAGACCTACTACTTCGATGACCTGACCTTCATCACCGGCACTGGCACCAACACCGTGCTGGCCAGCTTTGACGAGCGCAACTTTGACAACACGCAGTCGCAGCCCTCGGTCCTCAGTGGCTTTGGTGGCGCTGAAAACTCCACCGTGGTGGGCTATGCCGATGTCGGCGTGCAGGCCGATGGCACCAAGACGGGCAAGCTGGCCAAAGTGGTGAAGAATGCCGCTGAAGTCTGGGCCGGCACCTCGGTGCAGCGCAAGCCCAACGACGCCGTGCCGACCATTCCCTTTGCGACCGGCGCTACGCGCATGTCGGTGCGTGTCTACAGCGCCTACCCGGGCATGCGGGTGCACCTGAAGGTGGAGCAGTCGGGACGCCCAGACTTCAACAGCGAAGTGGATGCTTTCACGTCGCTGACCAACACCTGGGAAACGCTGTTCTTTGACTTCGGGCCTAACGGCAAACACTTTGTGCCCAGCGGCCCTGGACCCAACGGCTACATCACCGACCCCAACAGCACGGCCTACCGCCCGACGTCGCAGTTGGACGTGAGCAAGACTTTCAACAAGGTCAACATCTTCTTCGACTACGGCCTGGGCGACGCCGGCTACGACGCCATGCCGGGCACACGCACCTACTACTTCGACGATGTGAGATTCATCGGCCCTTGAATCACCGGCACTGCGCCGCGCGCGGCAGGCAGTGCCGGGCGCGGCTGCTGAGCACGGGGTGCCTTCAGGCCCCGTTCTTGCTGCGAACGGGACACATGCTCCACCTGCACCGTCCTCGCCCGCCCGCGCACATTGGCAGCGCCACAGCGCCCACGCTGTGTACCGCTTTGCGGTCGCGTCTTGCACGCCCGGGTCTGGCGCGCGCGGCCTGAGCTGATGCCGGGCGCAGCCATGCTCGAAGACCGCACCCAGAAGACCGCTTTTTTCAGCGCGCCACAGTCAGTGAC
>JANNEX010000752.1:0-2271 GCA_031379155.1 Rubrivivax sp. | reverse complement strand
CTCAGCGCGCTGATCGACATGTGCAGGTCAATCATGTCCAGGCCGCTGCGAAACACGCCTGCGGTGACCCCGCGTTCATACAACTTGCGCAAGCCTTCAATGGCCGGCAGGTTGAGTTTTTTGATGCTCTTGCTGCCCTTGAGGTATTGCCCACGGTGTATGTTTTCGGTCATCACCAGGCGCACAAAGTCGGGGTTGGCCAGTTGATAGTCCACCGTAAAACCCACCAGGCGGCGCAGCGCGTCTTCGGGCAGCAGATCTTCGAGCTTGAGTTCGGCCTCGATCTGGCGGATGCGGCGGTAGGCTTCTTCCAGCACCGCCACGTACAAGCCTTCCTTGTTGCCAAAGTAGTAGTAAATCATGCGCTTGCTGGTGCGCATGGCCTGGGCAATGACGTCGATGCGCGCGCCAGCCAGGCCCTTCTCTGAAAACTCTTGCGTGGCCACATCAATGATGTCGGCCATGGTGCGCTGCGGGTCGTTGGTGCGCGCCTGCGCCTTGGCGGCAAGCTTGGCGGTGGGTTTGGCCGCTGCCTTCTTGCGCGGCTTTTGTACTGCCTGGTTCATCCTGGCAGTGTAGGCCAAGCTTGGCGCGGGCTGGGTGCCCGAGGTCGGCAGGTCCGGCACGGGCCGGGGCCGCCCTGATGCTGGGCGCCTGGCAGTCTCAGAAGCTGATCTTGCCCGTCCACATGTCCTTGTACATGACCCAGTCGCCCATGAAGCTGTACAGCGGGCGCTTGAAGCTGGCGGGCTTGTTCTTCTCGAACACGAAGTGGCCTACCCAGGCGAAGCCGTAGCCGCACAGCAACCCGTACAGCAGCCACTGCGGCTGGCCAGTGACAAACAGCATCGCCACGCAGACCAGCACCAGCGTGCTGCCCAGGAAGTGCAGGCGCCGGCAGGTGCGGTTGCTGTGTTCGCCCAGGTAGAAGGGGTAGAACTCGGCGAAGCTGGTAATGGCTTTGGCGTCAGTCGTGGTGGTTGTCATGGTTTGGCTTTCAGCGCAGCAAATCGCGCAGTGCATTCAACACGGGGTCAGGGCTTTCCTGCATCAGGAAATGCCCGGCCGGCACGCTGTGGATTTTGGCCTTGAGAGTTT
Organism: Rubrivivax sp.; assembly: GCA_031379155.1. Lineage (GTDB taxonomy): Bacteria > Pseudomonadota > Gammaproteobacteria > Burkholderiales > Burkholderiaceae_C > Rubrivivax. The sequence goes on along the minus strand of JANNEX010000752.1, from coordinate 1,173 downwards.
GCGCCACGGCCGCCGCACCTTTGGGCAAGGTCATCTGATCGAATTGCGCCAGCACCAGGGCTGAGGGGCAGCGCACCTGCTGGGCAGCAGCCAGGCCATTGCCGTAGTTGTTGCAGGCCGAGAAGTCGGTGTGGAACAAGCGCGGGTCACCCTGGGCAGCCTGCACCAGGCGCATCAGGGCGCGGGCCCCGCCGCGCAGCCACACGCCCGGGCCCGGGAACGAAGGTTTTGCAGCCAGGGTGCTGAAAGAAAAGGTCACCACGCGGTCGGTGGCGGCCAGTGGGTCGGTCAGTGACAAGTCCAGCAGCGCTTGTGGCACCGGCATGGGCACGCAGGTGCCCAGCATGGCCAGGTGGCTGACACGTTGGGGCGCACGGGCTGCGGCCTCTAACGCGACGAGTGAGCCCATGCTGTGACCTACCAGCGCGGCTCTTGGCACACCTGCGGCGGTCATCACGGCCAGCAGCCAGTCGGCCATGTCTTCCACACAGGTCAGGGCCGGCCCGGCGCTGCGCATGTGGCCGGGCAGGTCCAGCGCCAGCACGCTGTGGCCGTGATGGGCGAACCAGCGCGCCAGCAGCGTCCACACACCGTGGTCGTTGACAGCGCCGTGGATGAACACGACGCAGGGCAGCTTGGCGTCGAAAGCCTTACCCCCTGTGTAGGCGTAGACCTCTTTGCCGTGCACGCTGAGCTTCATGCGGCTTTCTCTCCGCGTTCTTCGCGCACCCAGGCATACAGCGCCGTGTCGCGCGGTGTTTTGTCGAAAGGCGGGCCCATGTTGGGCCGCAGCGTGGCCTTGCGCATGACACCTTCATGCTGCAAACCAGCCTTCACCAGCACTGCCGCGCTGCGCGCGTTTTCAGCGTCGACCGTGGCCCAGACGCGTTGCACGCTGGGCTGCCTTTGCAGCCAGCCCACCAGCAACAGCGCGGCTTCACGGCCCAGGCCCTGGCCCCAGTGGCTGCGCGCCAAGAAGTAGCCAAAGTCCACCGCATGGCCCCGTGGCCTGCAGGCGATGGCGCCGATGCTTTCGCCCATGCCTTCGCCCATGCCCTGGCCGCTGGCCTTGTGTTCGATGATCCAGTGGAATTCACTGCCGGCGTCCCAGCGGGCGGCGCAGCCTTCCAGGTAGGCGCGCGCGTCAGCTTGCGCGCGGTGGGCGGGCCAGTC
>JANNEX010000124.1:0-1858 GCA_031379155.1 Rubrivivax sp. | reverse complement strand
CAAAGAACTGCGTTGCGAGACCATCAGCGCCGCCACCGCAGCCACCAGGGGCGATCAAAATCAGGTGCCCACCGAGACGTCAAAACAGTTTGTCAAGCTGGAGGCTAACGGCCCTTGTGAGCCGCTGTTGGTAGCCGCCAGGATAGGGTACAGGCAGGGCGAGCCTGCGGTGATGTTGATGCAGTTGCCACCCGGCGCCGCAATGGTGATCTCTGGCCCCATGTCTGAAAAACCGACCTTGGTGCCGGCGTGGCGCAAGGCCAGCACGCCAATCACGCCACGGCAGTTGGCGGGCTGGCTTACGGGGTGGCCGGTGCTGTTGCCCGCTGAGGCAACGATGGTCACGCCCGCAGCCGTGATCTCATCCACGGCGGCCTGATAGGCGCTGCTGCAAGCTCCGTCGCCGCCCAGGCTCATGTTGATGACCCTGGCCGGGTTGGGGTTGGCGGGCACGCCCGCCACCGACAGGCCGGCAGCCCAGCGCATGCCGGCAATGATGTCGCTGTCGTTGCCAAAACACTTGCCCAGCACGCGCACCGGCAGCACGCGCACACCAGGTGCGGCGCCGGCCATGCCCGTGCCGTTGTTGGCAGCGGCGGCCACCAGGCTGGACGTGGACGTGCCGTGCCAGGAGCTGCCCGAACCCACGGCCTGACCCGTGCCTGCCGGGTCGCACTGGTAGAACTTGCCGGTGCGGTTGCTGTTCTCTGCTGCGGTGGTCCAGTCGCCGGGGTCGCTGGGGTCGGCGTCGCGGCCGTCACCGTCATTGCCTACGTCGGCGTCGCCCACCATGTCGTAGCCCGGCAGCAGCCGGCCGCCCGTGGCCACACGGCCCAGGTCAGGGTGCTCAAAGCGCACGCCAGTGTCCAGCACTGCGACGACCACATTGGCGCTGCCCATGGTGCGCAGCCAGGCGGCTTCGATGTCGATGGCCGACTTGATGACACTGTCGGGGGCGCGCAGGTACCACTGGCCGCTGTCTGGGCCGCTGGGGCGACCGGCCAGCGCCGGGTACAGCGGGTCGTTGGGGGCAGCCACCAGGCGCTTCTTGCCGTTGGGCACGGCATACAGCACGTCGGGATCGGCAGAAAGCTGACGCGCCAATGTGGTGGCATCGATACCTGCTGCACGCACCACCGGGACCCGTTCACCTACCGCCGCGCCAGCTTGCAGCGTGCGGCCCACGCGCGCGCCCAGCGTGCTGGCGCGCTCAGTCAGCGCCGTGCGCACGGCCGTGCTGTCGGCGCGTGCCGCCAGCGCAGGTTTGCGCAGCGTGTTCGAATCGGGCTTGAACGCGACGATGACTTCTTCGTTGACGGGCGGCGCTGACGCGCGCCGCGTGGCAGCGCGGTCGGGCTGCATCTGGGCCAGGGCCAGGGTTGCGGGCAGGGCGATGGCGAGTGCAAACAGCAGGCGCGCAGCGGTTTGGGCGTAGGTCATGGCCCAGTGTAGGCGGGCACTTGGAGCTGTGGCCGGGCAAGCGGCGACAGGGCGTAAGCAAGCTCACAAACTGGGTCTAGGGTTTGTGGATTTGTTGGCCCGTGCCCGCTCTGCCACTGCCAGCCTCAAACCCACAAACCCACGGAGCGCCCGCTGCACCTCAAGCCATCAAGCCATCACCTGCACCATCTCCAACACCTTGTTGGAGTAGCCCCACTCGTTGTCATACCAAGCCACGATCTTGACGAAGGTGCTGTCCAGCGCAATCGACGCTTCGGCGTCAAACACGCTGGTGCAGACCTCGCCGCGGAAATCGGTCGCCACCACCTTGTCTTCGGTGTAGCCCAGCACACCCTTCATGGCGCCGTTAGAGGCCGCTTTCATGGCCGCGCAGATGTCGGCAAAGCTGGCTTCGCGG
>JANNEX010000114.1:0-19678 GCA_031379155.1 Rubrivivax sp. | reverse complement strand
GCGGTGGCTGCCACCAACGTGGCGCGCCAGTCGCGCAAAAACAGCCACACCACCAGCACGGCCAGCAGCGCGCCTTCCACCAGCAGCGTCATGCTGCCGTGGAAATTTTCAATCACCGGGTCGACAAAGTTGAAGGCCTCGGTGACGGTCACGTCGGGGTGTTCAGTGCGCAGCTTGTCCAGTGCGGCGCGCACACCGTCGGCGACGTCGGTTTCACCAGCGCCGCGTGAACGCACGATCTCAAAACCGACCACGGGCTTACCGTTCAACAGAGCACCGCTGCGCCGCTCGGCCACGGTGTCGGCCACCGTGGCCACCTGGTCCAGGCGGATGCGGCGGCCGTCGCTCAGCGCAATTTGCAAGCGCGCCAACTCATCGGCGCTTTGCACGGTGGCGATGGTGCGCACACTTTGTTCGATGCCACCCACGTCGCTGCGGCCACCGGCGGCGTCTTGCTGCACGGCGCGCAGCTGGCGTGAGATGTCAGCGGCGGTGGCGTTCAACGCCAGCAGACGCGCCGGGTCCAGCTCCACCCGCACTTCACGCGCCACGCCGCCCACGCGCGACACCGAGCCCACACCACGCACGGCCAGCATGGCCTTGGTGACGCTGTTGTCGACAAACCAGCTCAGCGCTTCGTCGTCCATGCGGCTGCTGGCCACCGTGTAAGTCAGGATGGGCGCGCCCGCCAAGTCCAGCTTGCTGACCACGGGGTCACGCAATTCGGCGGGCAGGTCGGCGCGCACCCGCTGCACCGCGCTGCGCACATCGTCCAGCGCTTCTTGGGTGGGTTTTTCCAGGCGGAATTCGACCGTCACCGCAGCCACACCGTCTTGCACCTTGGTGTAGATGTTTTTCACGCCTTGCAACGCGGCCACGGCGTTTTCTATCTTGCGCGCGACCTCGGTTTCCATCTGCGCCGGTGCCGTGCCGGGCAGGCTGGCCGTGACGTTGATGGTGGGCAGGTCAATGTCGGGAAACTGCTGCACCTTCATCTTCTGAAAGCCCAGCATGCCGGCCAGCGTGAGCATGATGAAGAGCATCACCGACGGGATCGGGTTCTTGATGCACCAGGCGGAAACGTTCATGGTCATGGCGGTGTGCTCAAGGCTTGGCGGCCGTCTTCACGGGCGCGGCGGCAGCCACTGGGGCATCCACCACCCGCACGGTGTCGCCATCGGCCAAGAAGCCCGCGCCACTGGCCACCACACGCTGCGCCGGGTCCAGCCCGCCAGTGACTTCTATGCGCTCGCCCACACGCCGGCCGACATTGACCTTGACCTGCGCCACCTTGTTGTCGGCGGCCACCGTGAAGACATAGCTGAAGCCGTCGCGCAGCAGCACCGCGCTTTGTGGCAGGGTCAAGGCGCTGCTGCTGCCGGTGTCAAATTCACCGCGCGCAAACATGCCGGCACGCGCCAGGCCGGGCTGTGGCAGGTCGACATAGACGATGCCGTTGCGCGTGGCGGCGTCCACCGTGGGTGCGACCATGCGCACACTGCCGTTCACAGCCACGCCACCGGCCGCCGTGACACGCACGGCCTGGCCGGGTTTGACCTGCGCCAGCTCTGACGCCGCCACCTCGGCGCGCCATTCCAGCCGGCCTTGGCGGATGAGGCGGAACAGCTCCATGCCAGCGGGCACCACGGCGCCCACGGTGGCACTGCGCGCCGAGATGATGCCGTTGTCAGGCGCCAGCACCTGCGCCTGCGCCATGCGCAACTGCACCACCTTGGCACCCGCGCGCACAGCTTCAAGCCGCGCCTGCGCGGTGCGTTCGGCAGTGATCATCTGGTTGATTTGCTGGGCGCTGAGCGCCCCGCTGGGTTGCAGGTCTCGCGCACGTTGCGCGTTGGCTGCCGCCTCGGCCAAAGTGGCTTCGGCTTCGGCCACGCTGGCCCTGCTTTGTGCCATGTCGGCCTGCGCCATCTCAGTCGCAAAGCTGGCCAGCACCTGGCCGCGCTTGACGACATCGCCCACGTTGACGCGCACCTCGGCCAGGCGCCAGCCATTGGCTTCTGCGCCCACGCTGGCTTCTTGCCAGGCCGCGATGTTGCCGTTGGCCGAGAGTGCGGTGGCCACGCTGGCGCGCTGCACTTGTGCGGTGGTGACAGTCAGGGCGGGTTTTGCGGCGACGGGCTTGGGCGTGCCTTTGTCGTCGGCCGCACTGGCAGCGCCGGCAAGGCTGGCCAGCACCAGCAAGGCCAGGCCTGAACGCACGCAATGCTTGGGCAAGACACTCATCTTCATGTCGATCATCGGCGGTAAGGGGGTTGAGAGCCAGGCGCAAGGGCCAGGCCGTGGCGCGGGGTGACGCGCTCAAAACGAAAGTCTAGGGCACAGACTGCGGGTTTTCATGGCCATGCGACAGAAGCCCTAGGGATGGGCTGAAGCGCAGTATTGCGGGCCTAAAACAACTCGGCGTCGCTGTTGTCGCGTGACTCGTCGGCCAACTTGCCCGCCGCCACCAGCTCGGCATGGTGGGCGACTTGGTTGCGGCCGTTTTGCTTGACGTGATAGACCGCCTTGTCGGCGCGCTCAAAGGCCACACTGGGCGTGTCGGTCGGCCGCAGTTCGGTGAAGCCCACGCTGACCGTGATGGTGCCCACTTGCGGAAAAGCATAACGCTCGACGTTGCTGCGCAAGCGCTCAAAAGCGTGGCTGGCGTCCAGCGGGTTGCCACAGCGCATGAGCACGACAAACTCTTCGCCGCCAAAGCGGTAGAGGTGGTCGTGAAAACGAAAACTGGTGCGCATCAATCGCGACAGCAGCAGCAGCACTTCGTCGCCGATCAGGTGGCCGTGGTTGTCATTGACACGCTTGAAGTGGTCGATGTCAATCACGCCCAGCCAAGAAGTGCCGGTGGGCTCATGGCGGCGCGCGTCGGCGCGCTGGTGGCTGTCGGGCGGCGGCGCGTGCAAGGTCACGCGCATGAAGCTGTCGTCAAAGGTTTTGCGGTTGAGCAAGCCGGTGAGCGTGTCGCGTTCGCTGTAGTCCAGCAGTCCCTGAAAGTTGCGGTAGATGCGCAGGATGCTGCACACCAGCCTGATCTCTTCGTCGGATAGCGGGCTTTCGGTTTGCAGTTCCAGCACGCCCAAAGTTTCGCGGTCAGACGTGATGGGAAAGTAGGCCATGGGCAAATCGCCCTCTACCGTGAAGGCTTCCTGGCGCAACAGGCAGCCATGGCGGTCGGCGTGTTCGGTCAGCAGCGGCAAGCTCGACGGGTCGGCCCACAGGGGGTCGGCGGTGGCGGTGGTGTCGCCTGGCGAAAGCCGGGCCCGCGTCAACCAGCGCTGTTGCCCTTCTTCACCCACGTTGCGGTAGATGGCCACGACTTGCGGGCGCAACAAGTCGCGCAGTGCACCCACCAGGGTCACGTCAAGCACGTCGCGGTCGCGGTAGCCGGTCAGGTCGGCCAGATGCTCAACCACTTGGGACATGTTGCCTCGCCCAGTTTTTTGTTGTGCTCCCTGGTTATGGCACGGTGATTGTCGCCCCGGCAGCGCTTGAATCTCAATGCAAGGCTTGCGCTTGCACGTAGCGCGCCACCAAGGACAGCAACTCTTCCTCGGAATAGGGCTTTCCCAGGTAGTGGTCAACACCCAGCTCGGCGGCGTAGTCGCGGTGTTTCTGGGCAATGCGCGAGGTGATCATGACCACCGGCAGCCCTTGCATCTTGGGGTCGGCGCGCACGTTGCGCACCAGATCAAAGCCGTCCATGCGCGGCATCTCAATGTCGGACAGCAGCACCACTGGGCGTTCTTCGGCCAGGCGCTCAAGCGCGTCCAGGCCGTCCTTGGCGGTGACCACGCGGTAGCCTTCGCGCACCAGCAAGCGCTGCGTGACGCGGCGCACGGTAAGCGAGTCGTCGACGACCATGATCATGGGCGCGCGGTCTGTGGGCGCAGCCACCGCCACCAGGGGGTCCAGCGGCGCGGGCGCCGTGGCGGTGTGGATGCGCGCGGCTTGCGCGTAGACGGTGGCCAGCGCCACTGGGTTGTAGATCAGGGCCACGGCGCCCGAAGGCAGCAGCGTGACCCCTGCCAAGCCCGGCAACCGGGCCAATTGCGGGCCGACATTCTTGACCACCACTTCCTGGTTGCCCACGACCTCGTCCACATGCACCACGACACGCTGCGCAGCGCTGCGGATGACGACCACACTTTGTGAGCGGCCGCTGCTCGAACCGCGCTGGCTGCCCACTTGCAGCAAGGCCGCCAACCAGAAGAAGGGCAGCTCTTGCCCGGTGTGGTTGAAGTGGCCACTGAGGTAGGCCTGTTCCACCTCTGCCGTGGGCACCCGGCGCACCAGTTCAATCAGCGGCGAAGGTACTGCCACCTGCGTCATGCCACAGCGCAGCATCACGACCTGCGTCACCGCCGTGGTCAGCGGCAGCAGCAGCCGAAAACGCGTGCCCTTCCCAGGCTCACTCGTGGTTTCGATGCGGCCACCCATGGCGTTGACTTCGGCGCGCACGACGTCCAGGCCGATGCCGCGGCCGGCCAGTTCGGTCACCGTGTCGGCGGTGCTGAAGCCGGGGGCGAAGATGAGCTGCGACAACTCAGCCTCGGTCGCACGCGTGTCAACGCTGAGCAAGCCGCGTTCGATGCCACGCTGGCGTATGCGCGGCAGGTCCAAGCCAGCACCGTCGTCTGCCACTTCCACCGCCACTTCATTGCCCGACTGGGCCACGGTGACGGTGATGGTGCCCGTGGCGGCCTTGCCCGCTTGTTCACGCGCGGCGGCCACTTCCACGCCGTGCGCCACGCAATTGCGCAGCAGGTGTTCAAACGAGCCGGCCATGCGTTCAAGCACACCCCGGTCGATTTCAATGCCGCCGCCCACGAGGTCCAGGCGCACTTGTTTGCCGCTGTCGCGCGCGGCCTGGCGCACGGTGCGGTACAGGCGGTCGGCCATGCTTTCAAACTCGACCATGCGCGTGCGCAGCAAGTCGTCTTGCAGCTCACGGGTCAGGCGCGCTTGCGCAGCCAGTTCGTCTTCGGCCAGTTGCAGCGTGCGCTGCAAGCTGCGCTGCAAGGTGGCCACGTCATTGACCGACTCGGCCATGAAACGCGTCAGTTCCTGGAAGCGCGTGAAGCGGTCCATCTCCAGCGGATCAAAAGTCTGCGCTGCCGCCTTGGCCGCTTCCATGCGCGAGCTGATCTGGGTTTCGGCTTGCAGTTCAATGTCGTGCAACTGGCGGCGCATGCGCTCCAGGCTTTCGGTCAACTCGCCCAGCGAACCTTGCAGCACGCGCACGTTGCTGTCGATGCGCGAGCGTGTGATGCTGACCTCACCGGCGTTGTTGACCAAGCGGTCAAGCAGGCTGGCGCGCACCCGCACGGCAGCGGCGCTGGGCGCGGCTTTGTCGGCGGCGCCTGCAACGGCTTTGTCATTGGCCAAGGCGTCAGCGGCCGGCTGGCCACGCTCGAAACGCGACCAGTCGATGGCGGCGGCAGCCACGCCGGGCAGCGGCGCGCTGGCCGGCTCGAGCGCGATGTCGATGTCCAGCGTCTCGACGCTCTCCAGGGGCTGCAAGGGCTCGAGCACGGCCTGCAAAGCCACCGCTGCTTTAGGCGCAGGCGCGGGCACGGGTGGCACTGGCAGCTCGGGTGAAGCGGGCGCGCCACGCCGACGCAACAGCTCAAAAGCCACGCCCATGGCGTCGGCGCGCGCCAGCAAGGGGTCAACCTCGGCAGCCACCACCTCGTCTTGTGCGACCAGGGCTTCCACCGCCGATTCAAGGCGGTGCGCCATTTCGCCCAGGCGCATGGCGCCGGCCAGGCGTGCACCGCCCTTGAAGGTGTGCAGGGTGCGCATGCAAGCCGCCGGCGCGCTGGGGTTGCCTGGGTGTTCATGCCACTCACGCAGGCGGTTATGCAGCTCGGGCAGCAGCTCGTCGGCTTCTTCTTCGAAGATGGGGAAAAGCTCGGCGTCGATGGCGTCGACGGCGTCGATGTCGTCGTCGGGTGCGATGTCATCGGCGGCCAGCAAGGCAGGCGCTGGCAGTGGCGCATGTAGCGCAGCAGACAGCAGGGCGGACGCATCGTCGGCCTCTGGCTCGGGCAGCAGATCGGCGCTGGCCATGGGCAGCCGCTCGTGCGCTGCCAGTTGCTCCATCAACGAGGCGTCCACCGGGCGCAGGAAACCAGCGGCAAACTGGTGCAACAAGCGGCGCACCTCGTCGGCCACGCTGCTGAACAAGTGCGATTCGCCGGGCCGGCCATGGCCGGCCGCGTGTGAACGCATCAAGGCATGTTCAAGCGCACGCGCCAGCGCCGACAGATCGGCATAGCCCACCGTGGCCGAACTGCCGGCCAGCGAATGGGCCAGTGCCACGGCGTTGTCCGACACCGGTTTGCGTTCATGTTCCAGCGACCATTCGGCCAGCTCAGTCACCAGACGGCGCGACAGTTCGTCGGCTTCGTTGAGGTAGATGTTGAACAGCGGAATGCTGATGCGCAGCGGGCCTATGACCCTGACTTGTTCATCGGCGTCGGCACCCGCTTCTTCTGACGGCTGATCGAGGTCCAGCTCCAGGTCTGGCGTGGCGTGCAGCGCAGGCTGGACGTGCGCGGCTGCGGAAGGCGTGGCGGCTGCAGCTGCGGCTGCAGCATCGGCAGCGGCAAACTCCGCATCAAATTCTGCGAGGTCGATCTCCAGCGCCTGCACGTCGGGCGCAGGCATGGGCGCAGCGTCGGGCAGCGGCAGTGCTTGCAGAGGCAACTCGGCCAGCAAGGCCGGCGCCAATGCAGGGGCCTGTGGCTCGGGCACCGCGGCTGGCGCGGGTTCGTTGAACTCGCCCAGGTCCAGCTCGAAGGCCACTTCTGGCGCATGGGCCGGCGCCGCCACGGGCTCGGGCAGGCCCAGATCCAGATCGGCAGCGCTGGGCAATTCGGGCACGCGCAGCGCCAGCGTGGTGTCAGCCTGTGACGGCGACGCCATCGGTGCCGGGGCGATGGGCAGCTCTTCGTCAGGCAGTGACAGCTCGAAGGCGGGTTCGGGTTCGGCCACACCAGGCGCGGCAAAGGGCGCCGAGTGGTCAGGCAGAACGATGGTGGGCGAGTCCAGCGCCGGCAGCGGCTCGGGTGGCGGCGCCACGGGTGCGTGGCGCACCAGGGCCACCGTGGCGTCGCCAGCCTGCGCGGCTGTGCGCGGCCAGGCCACGGTTTGCTCGCCAGTCTGCTCACCTCGGCGCGCCGCACCAGGCTTGGCCAAAGCCAGCGTCTTGGTGTCTTCGTCACTCTCACCCAGCTTGCGCAGCGAGATGGTGGTGACGGCATCGTCAGCGCCTACTGCAGCGGCCGGCAGCGGCGCCAGAGGCGCTGGCAGTTCAATCGGCAGGCGCTTGCCGTCCAGGCGCAAAGCGTCAGCGGCTGCTGACACCGCTGCAGGGTGGTGGCCCTGGCTTTGCGACAAGGCAATGGCTTCGGCCCAACTGCCCAGATAAGTCAATGCTTCGGTCGTCAGCAGGCGCAGCGGCGGGTCCATGTGCGGGGCCTGGGCCAGGCGTGCGTTGAACAGCTGTTCACACGACCACGCGGCGTCGCCAAAATCCTTCAACCCGACCATGCGTGAGCTGCCCTTGAGCGTGTGGAAGGCGCGCCGCACGGTGGTCATGTCTTGCGTGCTGTCAGGCGCTTCGCTCAGGCGCTTGACCGCCGCGTGGGCGTCGGCCACGACTTCGCGCGCTTCTTCAATGAAGATGTCGCGCATCTCGGCGTCGTCTTCCAGGCCGGTGCCACCCTGTGGCGCGGCACTGGGCGGCGGCACTGGTGCGCTGGGTGCTGCGGCTTCGCGTGCGGCGCCGGCCAGGCCAGTCACGGCCTGCGCCAGCTCAATGCGCAAGGCGCGCCGGGCCTGCGCATCGACCCCGTCGCGCAAGCCGGCGTGGGCACTGCCCAGCAGGCGCGCCAATTCGGGCTGGCCGGCGGCCAGCGCCTGTTGGGCCAGGCGTTCGGCGTCGCGTGCCAGTGCCTGGTCGCTGACTTGCTCTTGCGCTGCTGCCGCGCCCAGGGCTTGCACACGCGCCAGCAGGGGCTCTTGTGAAATGGAAGTGCCGACGCCGCCCGAGCCTGCGCCCGCACCGGCTTCGTCCAACTGCGAAAAAGCCGACACCCTTTCGGTCTGGCCCATCACCGCGCTCAGGCTGCCGGTGCTGGGGTCAAACTTGAACAGCGACTTGGCCAGTTGCGGTTGCACACTGAGCATATCGATGAGGAAGCTCAGGGCGCCCAGGTTGTCGGCCAGGCGGTCAAAGGTGCCGGCCTGGATGGCACGCTGCGGGTCGACCTCGGTCTGCGCCAGCGCGTCGACGTCGTCGCGCATGTACAGCGCCGCTTGTGAAGCCTGGTCCATGCCCAGCACTGAGAGCACACCGCGCATGGCCGACAACTGCGCCGGCACCGGAATGAGCAGGTGACGGTCGGCCGGGTTGCGGAAGTACTGGTCGATCTGCTTTTCAACTTCAGACAAGGAGGCGCGAAGTTCTTGCACCACGCTGCCCATGGTCTGGCGGTCAGACACGCGGCGGTAGAGCTCCTCCATCCACATGTCCAGCGGCTGCGGGTCGGCACCCTGGCGCACTTCGTCGATGCGCCGCGCCAGGCGCTGCACACGGTCGCCCAGCTCAGGCTGGTCGAGGTCGCCGTCTTCCAGCGACGCGTCGAGGTAGAGGATGCCGGTGGCCACTTCCATGGCCAGTGATGCCGGGGGTGACTGGCCCGAGGCCACGGTCTGCGCCACCGTGCCTTGCAGCGCTTGCGCCAGCACCTCACCCGCCGGGAACAGGCGTTGCAATGAATCACCGACCAGCGCGAATTGCTCGCCCAGGCCGGCGATGCGGTGCTTCTCTCCGCCGGCCACCGCCGACCACGCATCTTTGGCCGCCGCCACACGCTTGCGCGCCAGCGTCAGCAGCGCCGGATCGAAGCGCCCCAGGCGCGCGGTTTCGTAGTCCACCACCGGGTGGTCTTGCAAACGCCAGACGCGGTGCACAGCCTCCAGGCGCGGCGTTTGCTGGGCATCCAGCGGCGCGCGTGTGGCGGCGCAGAAAAACAGCAGGTCTTGCGCCAGACGGTCAGACAGTTCGGGCTGGCCACGCACGCTGGTGCGCAGTTGCGCCAGCAAGCGCGAGGCAATGCGCTTGGTGAACACGTCGCTCGCCACCAGGCCCGCAGCCTGGCCTTCAAAGACCGCAGCGGCTAACTGCCAAAGGGTGGTGAGCTGGTGATTGGCTTTGACACGCGCGCCAGCGGCCAAGTCGGCACACAAGTCGCTCATGCGCTTGAGCGCACCCGGCGTGGGCCCGCGCATGAGGGCCAGCACTTCGGCTTCGAGTGCGCTGCGCGCGTCGTCGTCGGCGTTGCGTGGACGTGCACGCTCGTCCACGGGCAATTCCAGCCACTGCCAGTCAAGCTTCCACAGGTCGGCCGGGTGCACACGGTCGGCACCGGCCAGCGCCTGCACCGCGCGGTACTGCGGGAACAGCATCAGCGGAGACACCGGCTTGCGCGCCAGTTGGCGCGCCAGGAAGTCGAGCAGCGCAAAAGAAGTGCGTTCGATGACTTCGACCGCCGCCATGTCCATCAGCGCGGGCTTGCTCACCATGCGCTGCACCGCCGCTTCACTGGCGCGCAGCACATCGGCCACCGCCGGCAGGCCTACCAGTTCGAGTGCGCCCACGCCCTGGTGCAGTTGCGTGCGCGCGCTGCGCAACACCGCGATGTCGATGGTATCCAGGTCACCGCCGCTGGCGGCTTCGGTGTCCTTGAGGTAGCGGCGCAGCGACTTGTGCGCGCTCTCCAGCGAGCGGCGCAATTCGCCGTGCACCCAGGCCAGCGCGCTGAGGTCGTCGCCGGGCAGGGCGTTTTGAGCAGCGATCTCTGAGTCCATGGTCTCGGGCATCAAGGGTAAGGTGACGGGGCTGCGCGATCAGCTGATCTTGAAGCGCATCACCGAAGCCTTCAGCTCTTCGGCGCTGCGCGAGAGCTCGCGCACCATCTGCGTCGTTGAGCGTGTGCCTTCCGAGGTCTGCTCGGTCACCGCAAAAATGTGCTGGATGTTGGCCGCCACGACGTTGGCCGACTGCGCTTCTTTCAGCGCCTCGGCCGAGATGCGGCTGATCAGGTCGGCCAGTTCGCGCGTGATGCGGTCAATGTCGCCCAGTGCGGCGCCGGCCGCGTCAGACAAGCGCGCGCCTTCGACCACACCCTGCGTGCTGCGCTCCATAGCGCCCACGGCATCTTGGGTGTCGGTTTGAATGGTGCGCACGATGGCCGCAATCTGCCTCGTGGCGTCACCCGAACGTTCAGCCAGGCGTTGCACTTCTTCGGCCACGACGCTGAAACCCCGGCCCGCTTCGCCGGCTGACGCGGCCTGGATGGCGGCGTTCAGGGCCAGCACGTTGGTTTGCTCGGTAATGTCTGAAATCAGCTCGGTGATTTCGCCGATTTCTTGCGACGATTCACCCAGGCGCTTGATGCGCTTGGAGGTTTCCTGGATCTGGTCGCGGATGGCGTTCATGCCGCCGATGGCGTTGTTCACCGCCGCCAGGCCCGACTCAGAAGCCACCAGCGACTGGCGCGCCACGCTGGCGGTTTCTTGCGCCTGCGCCGACACGTCATTGATGCGGCTGGCCATCTGCAGCACTTCTTCACCGGTGTTGCGAATTTCGCGCAGCTGCTCGGTCGACGCCGCCAGCAGTTCGGTCGAGGTGTTTTCCACCTGCGCCGTGGTGTCCGTCACGCGGCCCACCGTGTTTTGCACCTGCTCCACCAGCGAGCGCAGTTCTTCCACGGTGTAGTTCACCGAGTCAGCAATGGCGCCGGTGATGTCTTCGGTCACCGTGGCTTGCTGGGTCAGGTCGCCTTCGGCCACCGTTTGCAACTCGTTCATCAATCGCAAAATGGCCGCCTGGTTGGCGTCATTCACACGCTTGGCTTCTTGCTCTTGGCGTTCGGCTTCCAGGCGCTGCACGTCGGCCGACTGCATGCGCGTGGTCTGGTCGATCACGAACAAGCGCAACAGCCCGAAAGCCGCCGCAGCCAGCAGCAGCACCGACAGCAGGCCCATGAAGATGCGAGCGCCGCTGAAGCCACCGCCCGAGGCCAAGCCTTCTTGCAGCTTGTCCAGGCCGCGGCGCAGCGGCTCTGAATCCGCCAGGATGGCCGTTTGTGCTTCACGCGCGGCCACCAGGCCTTGCAAGTTGCCCAGGATGGCACTGGCTTCAGTGCGCGTTTGTTCGTACTGCTGCAAGAGTTGCTGCAACTTCTCGCGCACCTGCGGGTCGCGCGTGCCGGGCAGGCGCAGGTCGGCATTGCCGTTGACCACGCCCTGGGCGATTTCCTTGAATGAATTGAGGTCCTTGCCGAGCAAGAACACGGCCTCGGCGCTCACGCCTTCGGTCGTCAAGAACTCATTCGCGCTTTTGCCTATGCGCTGCGTCAGCATCACCAGCTGGCCCACCGCTGACAACTCGGACGCCGAAGCGCCGCCTTGCAGCTTCAGCGACGACACCGTCTCTGCCGTTTCCAGCAGGTCAGCACTTTGGCGGTTGATGGCGCGCAGCGCCTGGCCCACCTGGGTCAAGGTCTTTTGCTGCGCCAGCACGACGGCGGCGTTTTTCTCGGCGCGGTCGACCAGCGGGATCAGTGCATCCACCTCATCCTGCAAGCCGCCCGGCGCTGAGGGCACATCACCTTCACCGGTTTTCAAACTGCGCACGTTGCGCGCCAGCACGTCGGTGCTCTCTTTGACTTCAGGGAAGGCCGCCGCGCTGCCCACCAGGGCCTGCGACACCGACTTGGCCAGGCGCTGCGACTGCGTGCTGGACTGACCCACGGCGCCAACTTGCGCCGCCGTGCGGCTGCTGGAATACAGCACCAGCAAAGTCACCAGCAGCAAACCCACCAGGCCCACGGCGCCCATGATGGCCAGCACACGCTGCTGGCGCGCCATTGGCCAGCCGCCAATGATGGGCAGGCCGCTGCTGACACCATCGGCGTCGGCGCCAGGCATGCGGGTTTCGCTGAACTCGGGCGCCAGCTCAGAGGGTGCTGCCTCGGAGATGATGGACGAGTCGCCACCTTCGCGCCCACCCGGCGCCAGTGTGCTTTGGCCCAGCCGCACCGTGGCTTCACTCGGGTTCACGGTCTGCGCCAGTTCTTCAAATGGCGTCGACGGCAAGTTGATGTCTGCCTCTGGCTTGGCGCGCCCTGCGCCCTTGATACGGTCCAGTAAGCTCATGGCGTCCTCTTCATGTCTTTGTCTCCCAGCCGCAGCACAGGGCTGCGGTAGTGGCCGCGGGAATGGCCAGGGTGATTCGCTTCATTTCTGCGTCCAGCCTTGCAAGGCCCCGTGTGCATGCTTGCATCAGGCGGCAATGGCCAGGTACTGCTCGTGCCGTGACAAGGCAGCCAGATCCAGTTCTTGCCAGGTGCGGCCGCCTTCGTCGCGCCAAATTGCGCTGGCAAAGCCGGGGCGCGCCACACTGTCGGTGGGCTCAGCCTTCAACTGTCCTGCGCTGCGCAGGCCGGCCAAGCGGTCGACCAAGACCGCGCTGTGCGAACCCAGGCTGGGGTTGAAGGCCAACAGCCGCGCTTGCTCGCGCAGCGCGTCGCGCGCCATGGGCGCACGCAGGCCGAGAAAGGCCGCCAGATCCACCACGCCGTGCAGCTGGCCGCGCAAATTGGCCACGCCCAGAAACCATGCTTTGGTGTGCGGCACCGGCAACAGCGTACCGGCCGGAAAAATCTCACCCGCCGTGGCCAGCGGCACCAGCAGGCCGTGGCCGGCACATTCAATGGCCAGCCACGACATCTCGCGCGCTTCGCTGCGCGCAGCTTGCAGACGCTGCGCCAGTCGGCTTTGAAGTTGACGCAGCGCTTCGCGGTTGGCCATCTTTGGTGATGCGGCGTGTTAGTTGGGTTAAGCGGGGTGGGCTTTTAGGCAGCGCTGCGCTTCAGTCAAAGGCTTTGATCTTGGCGATCAATTCGTCGGCGTTAACGGGTTTGACGATGTAGTCGCGTGCGCCTTGGCGCATGCCCCAGACCTTGTCGGTCTCCTGGTTTTTGCTGGTGCACATGATCACGGGCACGTCGGCAAAACGCGGGTCGCGGGTGATGGCGCGGGTCAGCTGAAAGCCGTTCTGGCCCGGCATCACCACGTCCATCAAGATCAGGTGCGGCTTTTCTTCTTCCAGCCGGCGCATCGCGTCTTCACCGTTTTCGGCCGTGCGCACGGTGTAGCCGCGCTTGCCCAACACGTCGGACAAGTGATGCAACTCGGTTTTTGAGTCGTCAACGACCAAGATCTTGTGGATAGCCATGTCACGGTGCCTTCGGTGTCAAGCGGCGCTGCGGCGGTGGGCTGCCACCGCCTTGAGCAATTGTTCTTTGGTGAAGGGCTTGGTCAGGTAGTCTTCAGAGCCCACCATGCGGCCGCGGGCTTTGTCAAAGAGGCCGTCTTTGGACGACAGCATGATCACCGGCACATGCGCAAAACGCGGGTTGCGCTTGATGATGGCGCAGGTTTGATAGCCGTCCAGGCGCGGCATCAGGATGTCGCAAAAGATGAGCTCCGGCGAGTGGTCATTGACCTTGGCCAGGGCATCAAAACCGTCTTCGGCCAGCAGCACTTCATGGCCGCCCTGGCGCAGGAAAATCTCGGCACTGCGGCGGATGGTGTTGCTGTCGTCGATGACCAGCACCTTGGCGCCAGCAGACGCCACCGATGACGCGCCACCCGCGCCGGCTTCAGGCCCTTGATTGTCCAAACGCGCTTCTCCTCAAAGACTCCACACGGGCTGCCCGTGGCCGCGTCACGGTCAGATCTGGACCATCTCGAAGTCTTCCTTGCGTGCACCACACTCGGGGCAGGTCCAGTTCATCGAGACATCGGCCCACCGCGTGCCGGCTGCAATGCCATGCTCCGGATCGCCGTCGGCCTCGCTATAAATCCAGCCGCAGATCAGGCACATCCAGGTTAGCGGTTCACTCACGGTAAGACAGTCACCTCACTACAATGGTCGCGGATTGTAGCCACGCAGTTCCAGCCAAATTCCAGGAATTGTGCGGACCTACACACCCTTGCTCAGAATCTGCTCGAAGTCAGCCGCCAGCCCGCCGGGGCTGATTGGCGGGCCCGCTTGCCTTACCCTTCTCTTCCCGCATCCGCTGCCGCCCCAACGCGCGCTAAGGCTTGACCCATGACCCCCGAACCGACACCGGCAGCAGAGCTTGAAGGCCCCGGCACCGAGCCCGCGCCGCCCGCTTGCGTGATGTGCTTCAACGCCAGTGACCCCAGTGGCGCCGGCGGCTTGGCGGGCGACATCGCCACCATCTCGGCCATGGGCGCGCATGCGCTGCCCATCGTCACGGCCATTGTCATGCGCGACACCGCAGACGTGTTTGACCAGCACGACATCGACGCCGACGTGGTCGCCGAGCAGGCGCGCACCATTCTTGAAGACGTCACGCTGTCGGGCTGGAAGGTGGGCTTTTTGGGCAGCGCCGACAACGTCAGCGCGGTGGCTGAAATTCTCAGCGACTACAACGACATCCCGCTCGTGTCCTACCTGCCCAACCTGGCCTGGTTGCAAGAAGACCAGTCGCAGCCCTATCTGGATGCCTTCCGTGAGCTCATCTTGCCAGCCACCGAAGTGCTGGTGGGCAGCCACAAAACATTGCAAGACTTTTTGCTGCCCGAATGGGACAGCGAACGCCCGCCTTCGGCGCGTGAACTGGCGGTGGCCGCCGGTGAACATGGCACACGCTACGTACTGGTGACCGGCGTCATGTTGGCCAGCAAGGGCACCGAGCAGTTCATCGACAACGTGCTGGCCTCGCCGCAGGGCGCCATCACGGGCGAAAAGTTCGAACGCTTCGATACATCTTTTGTCGGCGCCGGCGACACGCTGGCCGCCGCGCTGGCTTCGCTGCTGGCCGCCGGGGGTGACCTGCAAGCGGCTGTGGGCGAAGCGCTGTCCTTCCTTGACCAAAGCCTGGACGCCGGCTTTCGCCCTGGCATGGGCCACATCGTGCCCGACCGCTTTTTCTGGGCCCTGCCGCCGCCTGAAGAGGGCGACATGCCTGAGGGCGGCATGCCCGAACCCGAGCCCGAAGGTCCGGGCAACAAAGGCGCACCGCGGCGTGTTCATTGAGCCAGGAGTTAGGCCCCCAAGCTCGCTGGCGCTCGCTGCCCCCCGAGGGGGGTGCTCCGCCAGCGGCCCGGCAAAGCCGGTTCCGCGGCGGGAAGCTTGGTTTTGAGAGACACCCATGACGACGAATGAAGAACTGTTTGCGCGCGCCCAGCGCGTCATTCCCGGTGGTGTGAATTCACCCGTGCGCGCTTTTCGCGCCGTGGGCGGCACACCGCGTTTCATCAGCCGCGCTCAAGGCGCGTATTTGTGGGACGCCGAGGGCAGCAAGTACATCGACTACATCGGCTCCTGGGGCCCCATGATCCTGGGCCACGGCCACCCGGCGGTGCTCGACGCCGTGCTCAAGGCAGCCGCCGACGGCTTCAGCTTTGGCGCACCCACTGAACGCGAAATCGAATTGGCCGAAGCCATCATCGCGCTGGTACCCAGCGTCGAACAAGTGCGCCTGGTCAGCAGCGGCACCGAAGCCGCCATGAGCGCCATCCGCCTGGCGCGCGGCGCCACGGGCCGCAATACCATCATCAAGTTCGAAGGCTGTTATCACGGCCACGCCGATGCGCTGCTGGTCAAGGCCGGTTCAGGGCTGGCGACCTTTGGCCACCCCACCAGCGCAGGTGTGCCGGCCGATGTGGTCAAGCACACGCGCGTGCTTGAGTACAACAACGTGGCGCAATTGGAAGAAGCCTTCGCGGCACAGGGCAGCGAAATCGCTTGCGTGATGATCGAACCCATCGCCGGCAACATGAACTTTGTGCGCGCCAGCTTGCCCTTCATGAAGCGGCTGCGCGAGCTGTGCTCGCAGCACGGCGCCATGCTGATCTTTGACGAAGTGATGACGGGTTTTCGTGTTGCCCTGGGCGGCGCACAAAGTGTCTACGCCAAGCTCATGCCTGGCTTCGAGCCCGACATGAGCGTATTTGGCAAGGTCATTGGCGGCGGCATGCCGCTGGCCGCCTTTGGTGGCAAGCGTGATGTCATGAGCCAGCTCGCGCCACTGGGCCCCGTCTACCAGGCCGGCACGCTCAGTGGCAACCCAGTAGCCACGGCCTGTGGTTTGGCCACGCTGGGAGAGATCAGCAAGCCGGGCTTCTTTGAGGCCTTGTCCGCGCGCACGCAGTCTTTGGTGCAGGGCTTGACCAGCGCAGCACAAGCCGCCGGTGTGCCTTTTGTGGGCGACAGCGAAGGTGGCATGTTCGGCTTTTTCTTCGCCAAGGATTTGCCGCAGAACTACGCTGTCGTCATGGCCACCGACAAAGAGCGCTTCAACCGTTTCTTCCACGCCATGCTGACACGCGGTGTCTACCTGGCGCCCGCGCTGTACGAAGCGGCGTTTGTCAGCGCCGCGCATTCGGCCGCTGACATCGAAGCCACTGTGGCTGGCGCCCGAGAAGCCTTGCTTGTTTGAGGCATGTGAGTTGCGCTGGCCCGGTGCAGGGCTGGGCCGACTCCTAGAATGAAAACCATGCACATCCACATCCTGGGCATCTGCGGCACCTTCATGGGCGGCCTGGCGGCATTGGCACGCGAAGCCGGGCACAAAGTCAGCGGCTGCGACACGGCGGTCTACCCACCCATGAGTGAGCAGTTGCGCGCCTTGGGCATAGCCCTCATCGAAGGTTTCGAGGCCGACCAGTTGGCCATCAAGCCCGACATGTTTGTCGTCGGCAATGTCGTCAAACGTGGCATGCCTTTGATGGAAGCCGTGCTCGACGCCGGCGTGCCCTACACCAGCGGCCCGCAGTGGCTGGCCGAGCATGTGCTGCAAGGCCGCCATGTGCTGGCCGTGGCTGGCACACACGGCAAGACCAGTACCACCGCCATGCTGGCTTGGATGCTGGAGCAAGCCGGTCTGCAGCCGGGCTTCTTGATCGGTGGTGTGCCGCTGAACTTTGGCGTGTCGGCGCGCAAAGGCACAGGCAACACCTTCGTCATCGAAGCCGACGAATACGACACCGCCCTGTTCGACAAGCGCAGCAAGTTTGTGCACTACCGGCCGCGCACCGCCGTGCTGGGCAACCTGGAACACGACCACGCCGACATCTTCCCTGACCTGGCCGCCATCGAAACCCAGTTCCACCACCTGGTGCGCACGGTGCCCTCCAGCGGGCGGCTCATCGTCAACGCGCGCGATGAAGCTTTGCAGCGTGTCCTGGCGCGTGGCTGCTGGAGCGAAGTGCAGCGTTTTGGCACCAAGCGCGAAGAACCCGGTGGCCTGTGCGCGCGCGGTGACGCGCAGTCTTTCGACGTGCTGCGTGGCAGTTTGAAGCTGGGCCGTGTCGAGTGGAATTTGCTGGGTGAACACAACCAGATGAATGCGCTGGCTGCCATAGCCGCGGCTGAACATGTGGGCGTGGCGCCGGCCGCCGCTTGTGCTGCGCTGGCCACCTTTGGCAACGTGCGCCGCCGGCTCGAGTTGCGCGGTGAAGTCCGTGGCGTGAAGGTCTACGACGACTTCGCCCACCACCCCACGGCCATGCGCACCACGCTGGGTGGCCTGCGCAGCAAGGTGGGCCTCAACGCACGCATCCTGGCGGCTTTTGAGCCGCGTTCCAACACCATGAAGCTGGGCACCATGAAGGCGCAACTGCCGTGGTGCCTGGAAGAAGCCGACCTGAGTTTTTGCCTGCAAGGCGATTACGGCTGGAGCACCAAGGAAGCCTTGGCGCCGCTGGGCAAAACCGCCGTGGTGGAGAGCAGCGTGGACGCGCTGGTGGCGCACATCGTGCGCGCCGCGCGACCGGGCGACCATGTGCTGTGCATGAGCAACGGCGGCTTTGGCGGCATTCACGACAAGCTGCTGGCGGCCTTGGCTGCGTTGCCCGCTGCCGCCTGAGCGGCCCATCACACAAGAAGGTTGTTCGCCATGAAAAAGTCCGCACTGTCACTGCTGGCCGGCCTGGGCCTGGCCTGTGCTGCCACCGCGCAAGTGGCCAGCCCCAATCCTGCTGCTTCGACGCCAGCAGCAGCGGCTCCAGTAGCATCAGCGCCCAGCCCTGCGGCCCGCCCCGCGCCGCTGCCCGGTGCCCTGCCTGCCTTCGCCGAAGTCACGCGCGAAGCCAAACGCGCTGAGGGCCTGCTGCCGGTGTGGACACGCGACGACAAGACCTGGCTCGAAATCCCCACGCGCTTGCTCGAGGTGCCGCTGTACTTCGCCAGCGCCACCGCAGCTGGGCTGGGCGAGCAGTTTTTCCTGCCTGGTTTGATGGGCCGCCCACACATCGTGGTGCTGCGCAGGGTGGGCAACAACTTGCAGCTGTTAGCGCGCAACGAAGGCGTGCGTGCACCTGCAGGCACGCCGCTGGCGCGCGCCGTGGCCGAGAGCTATTCCGACAGCCTGCTGGCATCGGCGCCGCTGGTGGCCGCGCCGTTAGCGCAGGCCCTGCTGGTCGACGCGCTGGCCTTGCTGGGCGGTGACCTGAGCGGCAGACAAACAGCCCTCGAAACGGCCTTTCGCCTGCCCTATGCGCTGGACCGCGCCAACTCGCACATCGAACGTGTACGCAGTCTGCCCAGCAGCCTGCATCTGACGATGCGCCAGCACTTTTCGCTGGCCAGATTGCCAGCGCCACCTGCCGTGCCCAGCCCGGCTCCGGGCCCCAACCTGCCCACCGCCGTGCCTGACGCACGCAGCCTGTTCCTGAGCCAGACCTACACGCTGGCGCAATTGCCCGCGCAGCCCATGAAGACCCGCGCTGCCGACCCGCGCGTGGGCTACTTCATGCAGTCCTATCAAGACTTCGGCGACGACACCCAACTGGGCCGCCACAGCCACATCCTGCACCGCTGGCGCTTGGAGAAGAAAGACCCCGGCGCGGCCCTGTCGGAACCCAAAGAGCCCATCCGCGTGGTGCTGGACCGCAACATCCCTGAGCGTTGGCGCGCGCCGCTGCGCGAAGCCGCTTTGGAATGGAACACAGCCTTTGAGAAGGCCGGCTTTCGCAATGCCATCACCGTCGAACAGCAAGCTGATGATGCCGAGGGGACAACGCTGGAAGCCGCGCGTGTGCTGGCCGTGCGCTGGTTTGCGCAGCAAGGCGCGGGCTCGGCGGCCATTGGCCCGCATCAGTCAGACCCGCGCACGGGCGAAATCTTGCGCGGCGCGGCCCTCATCGATGAAAACCGCGTGCGCGTATTTCGCACGCGTGCGGCCGAAGGCGTGCCGCGCTGGGCTGACCACGCGCAGCCGCGCACGCCTCTGTCGTTTGCTCAACCCTTTGCTGAATGCACCTTCGCTGACGACTACATGGATGAGGCCCGCTTCGGCTTCGACCTGCTGGGCGAACGTGGCCTGCTTGACCCGCTCAGCCCCGAGGCTGACCGCTACATCGCTGATGCTTTGAAAAATGTCACCATGCACGAGATAGGCCACGCGCTGGGCTTGCGCCACAACTTTCGCGCTTCGGCTTCTGTGACGCCCGCACAACTGCGCGACCGCCGCTTCACGTCGGTCAACGGCTTGTCCAGTTCGGTCATGGACTACCACGCACAAAACCTGCCACTGATGGGTGAGCCCGTGGC
>JANNEX010000087.1:0-5250 GCA_031379155.1 Rubrivivax sp. | reverse complement strand
TCAAGGCACCGGAATGTTGGGCACCGTGGGCAGGTTGATGCCGCCGTGGCCTTGCAACAAGCCCTGGTGGGCCGGCGCCAGGAAGGGGAATCGCGACAGGAAGTCCTTGTCATTCACCTCCACGCCCTTGGCCAAGCCAGCCGCCGGGTTGCCCGCCACGATCAGGCTGATGAGCACGCTGTTGACGTTCACCTGGTGGCGATTGGGCGCTGTGCCGCCACCCAAGCGACGGCCGTTGGGGAAGCCGGAATCCAGCGCCGCGTCCAGCGTGATCACGTCACCCGTGTAGCCATCGGCCACCGGAATGGGCCGTCCCAGGTTGATGACGTTGATGATGTCCGTGCGCGGGCCTTTGAGCACCGCCACCGTGGCTGGCGGCACACCCAGGGCACGGTAGATGCCCAGCGCGTCAGCGTCGCGCACCAACACGGGGTAGAGAATGTCGGCGCCGAAGTTGGTCACGTCACGCGCCGGACTGCTGCGCAGGTACTGCGTCTGGCGCTGCGTGCCCACCAAGCCGGCGTTGAACAGCGGCAGGGCGTTGCGGCCCACCTGCACAAATTCACCCGAGCCACGCACACCGGTGATGATGTTGCTGGCGTCCACGGTCTGGTGTTTTTGGCGCTTGATGCTGGCGTGCACGCGCAGCAGGCTGTCGGTGCTGTTCATGTCCGCAATGCCGTTGTGCGGGATGCCGTTGGGAAAGATGTCGCTGATGGGCACTTCCAGCGCAATGGAAAAGATGTTGAAGCCGGTGAACACATCCTTGCCCGGTGGCCGGCGTGCGCCAGGGATGCCGCCCAGGTCATCGCGGTTCAAATTCACGAGGTCGAAGATGCCCTTTTCGTCCAGCTGATAGGGGTCGTCAAACTGCCCCGCAATGACCCGCCCGCCGTTGGCCAGGCGGTGGATGAAGGTGTCGACAAAAGGCTGGTCGTAGAGGCCAATTTCACGGCTGGCGGCGTTGCCCGAGTCATAGCCCTGGAAGGGCCCCAGGCCGTAGACCAGGCGGTCGGTCTGCGGGCCATGGTTGTTGGGCAACACATTCAGGTTGTTGCCCAGCACCGTGACACGGTGATCATCGTCGTCATGGTGCCAATCTTCATGGCCACCACGCACGATGCGCGTGACCTTCATGGTCTCGGTGCCGCCCGTCAACTGCCACAGCAGTTCATTGCCACCGCCCAGTGGGTCAGAAGGGCTG
The DNA here is from genome assembly GCA_031379155.1 of Rubrivivax sp. Taxonomy (GTDB): domain Bacteria; phylum Pseudomonadota; class Gammaproteobacteria; order Burkholderiales; family Burkholderiaceae_C; genus Rubrivivax. The sequence goes on along the minus strand of JANNEX010000087.1, from coordinate 4,046 downwards.
GGTGCGGCTTCGGGGTTGAGCGTGTTCTTGAATTCGACGCGGTAGATGACGCGCGACTTCAAACTGGCGCCCACGCCGACGTGAAATTCATAGCGGTAGCCGTTGCAGGCACGCAGGCCCTGGTTGCCCTGCCCCGGCTCGTGCAGCGGGTTGAAGTTCATGATCAGGTAGAGCTTGTCATGCTGGGTGTTGGAGACCCAGGCATAGGTGTCGGTGTTGTCGGCACAGGGCTCGTTCAACACCGCCAGCGCTTCGCGGTGGCTTGAGGCTTGCGCGACGATGGCGCAGGTGGCGATTGCCGACGCGGCAATCCAGCGGGTACACAGTCGGTTCACGGTGGTCTCCTGGCGTGCGCCGGCAAATCGCCGGTTATGAGCCATTACGCAGCCTGCAGCCACCTGGATGCAAGCCTGGCAGCGCCAGGAGAGTTCAGATTTGGAGCGTCAGCGCAGCCCGCTCAGCAAACGCGCCGGCAACATCAGCAACGCGCGCAAGAGCGCAAACACCGCCCCCACCGTGATGCCAATCAGGCGCAGTGGCAGCGACAGCAGCCACACCAGCGGCGCCAGCAGCAGGGCCAACAGCGCGATGGGCCAGCTCAGCACAAAGAGCAGGCACCAGCCAATGAAGAACAGCAGCACTTTCATGGTCGCACTTTCGGGTGGAATTCAGGCGCGCGTGGCGGTGGCTTGCGCCCACTGCGCTGGCGCGGTGTCGGGCTGTGAGAGCTGGTCGATGCCGCCCAGAATAGCCAGCGTGACGGTGGCGGCCAGGCACAGGGAAATGGCACGTTCAAAGAGGCGGCGTTGCATGGTGGTCTCCGCGTGAAGTCATGGATGCGATGGTGTGACTATCGGCGTTGAGGGGCCGCATTTCCAGGTCCATGCGACGGATGGCGGCGGCGCGCTGACCAAGCGCAATCGTGGGCGATCAAACGCCAGGCACGCGGGTCAAGCTGCTGTGCTTGGGCGGTGCTGGCCAGGCGCTGGCGGCCAGGCAGGTCAGGCCCGGCGGCACGTGCAACAGGGCGTTGATCCAGCCACCGTGGCTGACCAGCAAGCAGGCGCCTGCGCGCTGGTCCTGCACGAAGGCCTGCACCCGCGCGGCCAGGGCATGCAGGCTTTCGCCGCCACCGGGCGCGTGGTGCAGCAGGTCGGCCTGCCAGGCTTGCACCTCAGCCCAGGCGATGTCGGCCCAGGGCTTGCCGTCCCATTGGCCAAAGTCGAGTTCAGCCAAACGCGCGTCGATGCGCAAGCGCCAGCCCCAGCGTTTGAGCCACACGCCCACCGCGTGCGCGCGTTGCAGTGGCGACACCGACACCACGTGTGGCAGCCGATGCCGCCGCGCTTGCTGGCGGATGTGATGCGCCAGCCGCTTGGCCTTGCGCGCATCCACCCTCAAGTCGGTGCGGCCTATGCAGCGCCCTGCGGCGCCGCGCGCGGCGGGGTGACGCCAGCACCACAGCTCAGTCACGTCTCAGCCACCGCTCAGCCCGAAGCGAGCACGGCCAGCAGCGCCAAATAACACGCCAGTTCAGTGACCTGCTGTGTCGCGCCCAAGGCATCACCCGTGTAGCCGCCCAAACGCTGATGCAGCCAGCGCGCCATCCACAGCGTCACCGTCGCGCAGGCGGCTGCCGCCACCCACAAGGCGTTGGATGGCAAGTACAGGCTGGCCACACCAGCCGCCAAGGCCGCCCACACCAGGGCGACGAGCAGGCCCAGCCCATCCACCTGCTGGGCCAGCGGCTTGGCCTTGGCGTGTTCTGCGTCACCGCCGTAGGGCAGCAAACGCAACAGCACGACGGTGGCGCAGCGCGACCAGGTGTGGGCCAGCGGCAAGGCCGCCAGCGTGGCCAGCAAGTCGCGGGTGACCAGGCCGTGCAGCGCAGCCGCTTTGAGCGCCAGCACCAACAGCAAAGCCACCGCGCCGTAGGTGCCCAGGCGCGAATCTTTCATGATCAGCAAAGCGCGTTCGCGGCTGACCGCGCCACCCAGGCCGTCTGCGGTATCGGCCAGGCCGTCTTCATGGAAGGCGCCGGTGAGCCACACGGTGGCCACCGTGGCCAGCAGCACGGCCACCAGCGCCGGCCACAGGTGCGCCGCAGCCCACAGCACCAACGCCGACAGACTGCCTAGCAACAGCCCCACGCCGGGAAAGTGGCGTGCGCTGGCATGCAGCCATTCTTCGCGCCAACCCACCCACGCGGGCACCGGCACGCGCGTCAGGAATTGCACGGCAATCAGGAACAGGCGGACTTCATGCCACATACGGCTTCGCTCGCAACCTTCACTCGCGCTGGCTGACTTGCGCCGACTCAAAACTGGCCATCTGCGCCAGCAAGAGTTCTGCTGATTTCAGCAGCGGCCAGGCCAGCGCCGCGCCACTGCCTTCGCCCAGCCGCAAACCCAGGTCGAGCAGTGGCAACACGCCCAAGGCTTGCAGCCAACGTGCATGGCCGTTTTCTGCCGAGCCGTGGGCGAACACGCAGCGTTGCAGCACCAGCGGCTGCAAGGCTGCCGCCACCGCCACGGCCGCCGTGGTAATGAAGCCGTCGACGACGATCAGGCGCCGCTCAAGTGCGGCTTGCAACACAGCGCCGACCATGGTGGCAATCTCCAAGCCACCCAGCGCGGCCAAGGCTTGCAACGGTGTGCTGGCCGCCGCATGCAGCTGCAAGGCACGTTGCAGCACGGCCTGTTTGTGGCGCAGGCCTGCGTCGTCCAAACCCGTGCCACGGCCAACACACTGTTGCAGCGGCAGCCCCGTCAAGCGGCACATCAGCATGGCTGCCGCTGATGTGTTGGCAATGCCCATTTCGCCCAACAGCAGCACGTTGCCGGGCAGCCCTTGCACCAGGCTGCGGCCGTGGGCCACGGCGGCTTCGCACTCAGCCGCCTTCATGGCCGGGCCGACGCTGCTGTCGGCCGTGCCGGCACGCGCTTTGGCCACCCGCAAACCGGCTTGCGCAGGCAGATCAGCCGCCACACCGCAGTCCACCACCGTCAGCGTTAGCCCGTGCTGGCGCGCCAGCACAGCCACCGCCGCGCCGCCAGCCAGCATGTTGGCCACCATCTGCACCGTCACCGCCTGCGGGTAGGCGCTGACGCCTTGCGCGGCAATGCCGTGGTCGGCCGCAAAAACCACCAGTTGTGGCTGGTGCAGGCGCGGCTCTTCACGGCCTTGCACCAGCGCCATTTGCAGCGCCAGGGCTTCGATGCGGCCCAGCGCGCCCAGCGGTTTGGTCTTGTGGTCGATGAGGTGTTGCACGCGCGCGGCCAGGTGCTTGTCTTCAATGTCGATCATGTGTGCTGTGCCCAGTCCGCAAAAAAACGGTGAAGCTGCTCCAAGCCGTCCACCAGCGCCGCAGGGCCTGGCTGCAAGATGTCGCAGGACTTGATCTCGAACAGGCGGCCACCCTGCACGGCGGGCACATCAGCCCAGCCTTCACGCGCGGCGACTTTTTCGGGCCTGAACTTCTTGCCGCACCAACTGCCCACGATGAGGTCGGGCGCGCGGCGCGCGGGCTCCAGGGCATCGGCAATGACACGGTCGCGGCCCAGGCTCATGGTGGCGCGTTCGGGGAAGATGTCGTCGCCGCCAGCAATGGCCATCAGCTCGCTCACCCACTGGATGGCGCTGATCATGGGCTCGTCCCACTCTTCGAAGTAGACGCGTGGGCGGCGCGGCCAGCTTGCGGCCACGGTGGCAATCTGCGCGTGGCGTTGCTGGCACTGCGTGATCCATGCTTGGGCGCGAGTTTGTGCACCCACCAGGCCGGCCACCAAACGCAAGGTGTCAAAGATCTGCGCCACGCTGCGCTGGTTGGTAATGAAGACGTTAAGGCCGGCGCGGATGAGCTTGTCGGCCAGCGCCGCCTGCATGTCTGAAAAGCCGATCACCAGGTCGGGCTGCAGGGCCACGATCTTGTCTATCTTGCCGTCGAGAAAAGCGCTGACACGCGGCTTTTCCTGGCGCGCGCGGCGCGGCCGCACGGTGTAGCCGCTGATGCCCACGATGCGCGCGTCTTCACCCAACAAGTACAG
>JANNEX010000082.1:0-12967 GCA_031379155.1 Rubrivivax sp. | reverse complement strand
GTAGGCGGCCCAGTCCATGGCCGCCTTGTTGGCGCGTGCGGCAGCCAGGGTGACCAGCGGCGTCTGCTTTTTGCTGGCGTGCAGCGCGCGCACTTTTTCGTAGTCGGCGCGCAGCTCTTCAATGAAGCGGCCGGCGCGTTCGTCGGAGATCAAATCGGCACACACACCCACGCTGCGCGAGGCGTCAGGCACATAGACCACCGGCCCTTCGTAGTGCGGCGCAATCTTCACCGCAGTGTGCACGCGGCTGCATGTGGCGCCGCCTATCAGCAGCGGGATTTTTTTGATGCGGAAGTAGTCGTCGCGCTGCATCTCACCAGCCACGTGCTGCATCTCTTCCAGGCTGGGTGTGATGAGGCCACTCAGGCCAATGATGTCCGCACCTTCGACCTTGGCCTTGGCCAGGATGTCTTGGCAAGCCACCATGACGCCCATGTTCACGACTTCGAAGTTATTGCACTGGAGCACCACGGTGACGATGTTTTTGCCTATGTCGTGCACGTCGCCTTTGACGGTGGCAATCACGATCTTGCCCTTGGGCTTGGCTTCACCACCGCCGGCAATCAGCAGCTTCTTTTCTTCTTCGATGTAGGGCAGCAGGTGGGCCACGGCGCTTTTCATGACGCGCGCGCTTTTCACCACCTGTGGCAAGAACATCTTGCCCTGGCCGAAGAGGTCGCCGACGATGTTCATGCCGGCCATCAAAGGGCCTTCAATGACGTGCAGCGGGCGCCCGCCGGTGGCCGCAATGGCTTGCCAGGCTTCTTCGGTGTCTACCGTGATGAAGTCGGTGATGCCATGCACCAAGGCGTGGCTCAGGCGCTGGTTGACATGACCCGCGCGCCAGGCCAGCTTGGCGGTTTCGTCTATCGACAAACCCTTGGCGCTTTCGGCCACTTGCACCAGGCGTTCACCGGCGTCAGGGCGGCGATTCAAGACCACGTCTTCCACACGTTCGCGCAGCACCGGCTCCAGGTCGTCATACACGCCCACCATGCCGGCGTTGACGATGCCCATGTCCAGCCCGGCCTTGATGGCGTGGAATAAAAACACGGTGTGGATGGCCTCGCGCACGGCGTCGTTGCCGCGAAAGCTGAAGCTCACGTTGGAGACGCCGCCGCTGACCTTGGCGCCAGGCAAGTGGGCCTTGATCCAGCGTGTGGCTGCTATGAAGTCCACGGCGTAGTTGTTGTGCTCTTCAATGCCGGTGGCAATGGCAAAAATGTTGGGGTCGAAGATGATGTCCTCGGGCGCAAAGCCCACTTCGTCCACCAAGATGCGATAGGCGCGCTGGCAGATTTGCGTCTTGCGCTCATAGGTGTCGGCCTGGCCCTTTTCGTCAAAAGCCATGACCACGGTGGCCGCGCCATAACGCCGCACCAGCATGGCCTGGCGTTTGAATTCAGCCTCGCCTTCCTTGAGCGATATGCTGTTCACGATGCCCTTGCCCTGGATGCATTTCAGGCCGGCCTCAATCACGCTCCATTTGCTGCTGTCGACCATGATGGGCACACGCGCAATCTCGGGCTCACCGGCGATGAGCTTCAAGAAGCGCTCCATCGCGGCGGCCGAATCCAGCATGGCTTCGTCCATGTTGATGTCGATGACCTGGGCGCCGTTTTCAACCTGCTGGCGCGCCACCGCCAGCGCGTCTTCGAAGCGACCTTCCAGGATCATCTTGGCAAAGGCGCGGCTGCCAGTGACGTTGGTGCGCTCGCCGATGTTGACAAACAGCGAGTCAGGGCCAATGAGCACGGGCTCAAGGCCGGACAGGCGCATGGGTTGGACGGTGGCGGCGGTCATGGCTCAACTCCGGGGGTGTGGAGTGAGCGCCGTTGCTGCCCTGAAGGTAAGTCAGGGTGTCCCGAGCCTGGCTGGCCTGCGGTAGACCGTTGCAACGCTCCTCGGAACTGGCGGCAATTCTAGCCGGGGGGCAGGGCGGGCTGCAGCTTGCAGCAGGGGGTGGTGCTAACGGCTGTGCGACGTCAAGCGCGCCAGCCCGCCCGCCGCGCTGATGCCCGGCCCTGCTGGCTTGGCGCCCACGGGCGGCAGCACGGGCTTGTCTTCATCCAGCCCCGGCGCCGCGCCCTGCGGCAGCGCGGCCACGCTGTCGCCGCCTTGGCGCATGGCCACGCCGACGGCCAGGATGTCGATGATCAGCAGGTGCAGGATGCGGCTGACCATGGGCACGTGGGTGGCCACGTCTTCAACGTGGTCGACGATCAGCGCCACGTCGGCCTTGCGCGCCAGTGGGCTTTGGCTGGCCGTGATGGCCACCACCGCCGCGCCGCGCTGGCGCGCCAGGTCGGTAACGGCCAGCAAGTCGTCGATGCGGCCGCTGCTGCTGATGACCACCACCACGTCGCTGGGCTTGAGCACGTTGGCCGACAGCAGTTGCAGCCGTGTGTCGGTGTGGCTGGCGCTGGGCACGCCAAAGCGCAAGAACTTGTACTGCGCATCGTCTGCCACCACGCTGTAGTGGCCGACGGCGTAGAACTCGATGCGCTGGGCGGCGGCCAGCAACTCAATGGCACGTGCCAAGGTTTCGCGGTTGAGCTGGTCACGCACTTGCAGGATGGCGCTGGCGGTGTTGCCCAGCACCTTCTCGCCCAGCTCGAGGATGTTGTCTTCGCCTGTCACCTGTGTATGGGTCAGCGGCACGGTGGCCGACAGGCCCGAGGCCAGGCGCAGTTTGAAGTCGCTCAGGCCGGCGCAGCCCAGGCTGCGGCAAAAGCGAATCACGGTGGGCTGGCTGACTTGCGCCGAACGTGCGATCTCGGCGATGGGGTCGCCCAGGGCCGAGCGTGGGTGCGCCAGCACGTGGTCAGCGACACGCCGTTCGGCCGGCGACAGGCCGTCGCGGGTGCGTTTGATCTGGCTCAAGATGGCCGAGCCGTGGTCGGCGTGCAAGGCGCGCAGCTGTGCCGCCAAGATGGCCGACGCGCCAGTGAACGTGGCCTGTTCGGCGGTGATGACGTAGGTGGGGATGCGCTTGGTGTAGTCGCTGAAGCGGCCCTTGTCTTCAAAGCGGGCGCGAAAGAGCGAGCGGTCAAAGTATTCGCCCAAGCGCGGCACGATGCCGCCGCCAATGTAGATGCCACCCAGGGCGCCCAGCGTGACCGCCAGGTTGGCCGCCACCGTGCCCAGCATGGCGCAAAAGGCTTCCAGGGCTTCCACGCAAACAGGGTCGCTGCCTTGCAGCGCCTGGCGCGTAATTTCAGGCGCGGTCAGCGGCCTCGGCGCCAGGCCGGCGTGGCTGCGCAGTGCGCGGTGGATGAGCTCGATGCCCGGGCCCGACAGCAGCCGCTCATGCGAGAAGTGCGAGTACTGCGCCAGGCCGTAGCGCAGGATGGCAATTTCGCGCTCGTCGCGCGGCGAAAAACTGGCGTGGCCGCCCTCGGTGCCCAGCGCCACCCAACCGTCGGCGGCCGGAATCAGGCCGCTCACGCCCAGGCCCGAACCCGCGCCCAGCAGGCCCACCACGCTGCGTTCACTGGCCACACCGCCGCCCACCTGGCGGCGTTGGCTGGGCGACAGGCGCGGCAGCGACATGGCCAGTGCCGTGAAGTCATTCACCACCACCAGGGTCTCAAAGCCCAGCCGCTGGCGCATTTGCTCGATGGAGAACTGCCAGTGGTAGTTGGTCATCCGCACCTCATCGCCTTCCACCGGGTTGGCGATAGCGATGGCCGCGTGTTCGATGTGGGGCACCGTGCCGGCCGGCAGGCTGCTTAAATAAGAAGTTAGTGCGGCGTGAAAGTCAGCATGCTCGGCGCAGCGCAGCGAGGCCGTTTGTTCGAACTGACCCGCCGCACGCTCAACCGTGAAGCGGGCATAGGTGCCGCCAATGTCGGCGAGCAAACGGGGGCTGTCGAAAAGCGTCATGGGTGACTTGGCCGGTGGGAAAAGACGGTGACAAACAGGCTCAGAGCGTCATTGTGCGCGAGCTTGAGGTGCCCCCAAGGGTCGGGAGCGGCACCGCCATGACTGTAGCTTCACTACAGACCCAGGGGCTAAACGGCCCCGGGCCATTGAACCGCAAGGACGATTCGTAGTTTCGCGGTCTTGCCGCAGTGCTGTAGTTTTGCTACCGTCGCCGGCAAGGAGCCGGTATCCTGCGGTCGATCAAGACTGCGGCGTTGAGGCGAAAGTTGGCAGATGAAACGTGTGCGCCCAGCGCCAGTGGATGCGGATGAATGACACGAGTTTGAATGCGGTTCAGGCGGCCCTGGCCGAGCGTCCCTTGAGGCGGCCCTGGTTGGTGGCTGACATTGGCGGCACCAACGCGCGCTTTGGCTGGCTTGGCCACGATCACGACGACGTGCAGCACGTGGCCACCTTGACCGGCGCCGGTTTTGCCGGCCCGGCGCAGGCTGCCCAGGCCTACCTGGCGGACCTGGCCTCGCGGCTGGGCAGCCGCTACCAGGCGCCACGGGCGGCGGCTTTTGCCGTGGCCACGGCGGTGGGTGGTGACAGGGTGGCTTTCACCAACAGCGGCTGGGCCTTTTCGCGCGACGCCACACGCCTTGAGTTGGCGCTGGACGAGTTGCTGCTGCTGAATGACTTTGAAGCCTTGGCTTTGTCACTGCCGCGCCTCAAGGGCGCGCAATTGCGGCCCATAGTCTGGGCACCCGGCCAAGGATCAGGCGCGGGATCAGGCCAGGGGTTAAGTTCTGTGTTAGGCGCCGCGCCGGGGCCGACCGTGGCGGGTGCCTTGGCCGTCATCGGCCCCGGCACCGGCCTGGGCGTGGCGGGCATCGTGCCCACGGCCCATGGCTGGGTGGCGGTGCCTGGCGAGGGCGGCCACGCCAGCCTGTCGCCCGCCGACGATTTTGAGGCTGCGGTGCTGGCTGCGGTGCGTGTTGACTACGCCCACGTCTCTGCCGAGCGGCTGCTCTCGGGCATAGGCCTGCCCGTGCTGCACAAGGCTGTGGCCACGGTGCTGGGTCAGCCGGCGCCGCTGCTGACCAGCGAAGACATCGTCGAGCGTGGCTTGGCGCGACAAGACCTGGCTTGTGAGCGCACGCTGGACAGTTTTTGTGCACTGCTGGGCAGCTTCGCCGGCAACGTGGCCTTGGTGCTGGGCGCACGCGGTGGCGTGTTCATTGGTGGCGGCATCGTGCCGCGCCTGGGTGAGCGCTTTTTTGAGTCGCGCTTTCGTGAACGCTTTGAAGCCAAAGGCCGCTTCCACGGCTACTTGCGCGCCGTGCCCACGTCGCTCATCACCGACACCCTGGTGGCGCTGACGGGGGCTGCGGTAGCGCTGGAACAGCACGGCCGCTAAGCCATCTGTTCGGCCTTGCATTCAGGCCGATGTTCAGGCCGATGTTCGGGCCGGTTCCGCGTTGAACAAGTCGCGCCGCGCGGCCTGCGTGATGGCCACCACGCCGGGGTGGGTGATGCGCCGTTCGACCGAGATCGCGTAGAAGTCTTCCACCAACTCGTCGCTGCGCCCCAGCAGGCGCACGCCATATTGCGCCGTGGTTTCTGCGTCCACCACCGCTGGCGCCATGAACACGCCGCTGCCTTCGCGGCCAAAGGCCTTCATCAAGGCGCCGTCGTCAAATTCAGCCACCACACGCGGGTACAGGTTGTGGCGCGTGAGCCAGGCTTCACACAGCGGCCGTATCGACGACGTGGCACCGGGCAGCAGCAGCGGCGCGTCATTCAGGCATTGTGGAAAAGGGCCCTTGAGCTTGCGTGCCAGTGCGGGCGCGGCAAAAAAGCTCATGGTCGAACTGCCCAGCTTGTGGTTGAAGGCCTTGACGCTGAGGCGGCTGGTGAGTGGCTCGTCGGCAATCACCAGGTCCATGCGGTGCAAGGCCAGTTGCGCCATCAGGTCGGTGAAGCGGCCTTCGGTGCAGATCAGGCGCACGGGCTGCGCCAGGCTCAGCGCCGGCTCAAGCAGCCGGTAGGCCACCGACTTGGCGACGGCGTCTTCCAGGCCCACACGCAGCTCCAGCACCTGGGCCGGGCCGGGGCCAGCCTTTTGCCGCATTGAGTGCTCCAGCGCGCTGCCCAGCTCGAAGATTTCGTCGGCGTAACGCAGCGCTACGCGGCCGTCGTCGGTCAGCTCAAGCTGGCGGCCGCTTTTGCGAAACAGGCGCCGGCCCAGGCGTTGTTCCAGCAGTTTGATTTGTGCCGACAGGGTCTGCGGCGTGGTGTGCAGTTGTTCGCCCGCGCGCATGACACCGCCGGCTTTGGCGGTGACCCAGAAGTAGTGCAGGTGTTTGAAGTTCATGATGCGGTTTTTGCGAATGAATCTCACTGAATTGTCGCATTTACACGAAGCTATGGCGCCCCTACATTGAGTGGGTTCTCTTCTTCCACCGTCGCATCAGGAGCACTTCATGCGCATGAGCACCAAGGGCCGTTTTGCCGTCAACGCACTTATCGATTTGGGGCTGCGTGAAAGCGCCGGGCCGGTGGCCTTGGCCTCCATCAGCCAGCGCCAGCAGATTTCGCTGTCTTACCTGGAGCAGATGTTCAGCCGCCTGCGCCGTGACGGTGTGGTCGACAGCACACGTGGCCCCGGCGGTGGCTACACGCTGGGCCGCAGCGCCGACACCATTTCGGTGGCCGACATCGTGGCCGCCGTGGACGAGCCCATGGACGGCGCCGCCGACGAAGAGCGCGGCCCCGGCATGAGCCAGGCTTTGTGGGTTCACCTGAACACGGTGATGCTGCAGCACATGGCCACCATCAGCTTGGCCAGCCTGGTCAAAGAGCAGTTGGACCAAGGCGTGAACATTGAAGCGCGTGCGGTGCGCAAGGCCGTGCTGGCGCCGCAGCCAGTCAAACCCGTGCGCACATCGGCGCCGAATTCGGTGTTCGCATTTGGGCGCTCCTTTGCCGGCGGATAGCCTGGCAATGGCCGGCGCGACTGCGGGTTCTCGATAGGCGGTCTATCCCGGGGGCAGGCCTGCGGCTTGGGCCGTAAGGTGGCGCGCGGGCCTAGCATTCGCGCTGCCCCTTACGAAGCCGCGCATGAACAAGATCAACACCCGCCCGACAGCAGCCCCAGGCTTGAGCGGGGCGCCGCAGATGCGCCAGCTCTCACTGGGCCTGTTTCCCACCGCCCCAGGCCGCGTGCCCGCCGCAGCACCGCCGCAAATGACGGCGCAAATAGCACCGCAAGCGCGGGCGCCGCAATTTCTGCGTCAGGCCGTGCGCGCGGGCGACAGCCAACGCAGCCTGCAAATGCGCGCCACGGCCACTGACAAACGCTGAGCGGCGCGGCAAAAAAAGGGGCCCTGGTGGGGCCCCTTTTTTGTTGTACGGTCAGCGTTTACTTGTACAGCAACTGCGGCAGCCACAGCCCAATTTGCGGGAAGGCGTAGAGCAAGAAGATGGCCAGCACTTGTATGCCCATGAAGGGCATCATGCCGGCGAAGATCTGGTTCAGCGTGACGTGTTTGGGTGACACACCCTTCAAGTAAAACGCCGCCATTGCCACCGGTGGACTGAGGAAGGCGGTCTGCAAATTCAGCGCCACCAGCAGGCCAAAAAACAGCGGATCGACGCCGAACTTGGGCAGCAGCGGAATGAAGATGGGCATGAAGATGACGATGATCTCGGTCCACTCCAGCGGCCAGCCCAGGATGAAGATGATGAACTGGCTCAGCAGCATGAACTGCACCGTGGTCAGGCCCAGCGACAGCACCCAGCGTTCGATGATTTCCTGCCCACCCAACAGCGCGAAACTGGCCGAGAAGATCGACGAGCCCACAAACAGCCAGCACACCATGGCGCTGGTCTTGGCGGTCAAGAAAGACGACTCTTTGATGATGCCGCCCAGGTCAGTCGCGGTGCGCCACACCGCATTGCCGCTCTTGGCCTTTTTGGCCGCGATGAAGCGGTAGCCGCCAGCCAGCAGCAGGCCGCCAAAGGCACCCACGGCCGCCGCTTCGGTGGGCGTGGCCAGGCCAAAGACGATGGAGCCCAGCACCGCGATGATCATCACCGCGAGCGGGAAAAAGGACGCCAGCAGCATCTTGAAGATCTCAAGCCGCTGCCAGCTCATGAGCCAGTTCACCAGCAGCAGGCCTGACATGCCCAGGCCGAAGACGATCCAGTACCAGGTGGGTGCGGGCACACGGTCGGGAGTGGCGGCGGGTGCGGCTGGCGCAGCCTGCGCTGCGGGCACGGCAGCAGGAGTGGTGGCCAGCGCCTCAGCCGCAGAAGAAGCGGCCGTGGTCGATGCGCTGGCCGCCTCGGCCGGCGGCTCTTGCAAACCACCGGCTTCCTTGGGCGGCTCTTGCAGCCCTGACGTTTCAAGGGGTGCGTCGCTGCCACTGGCCAGCGAGCCACCGGCTTGCACCAGGCCAGTGGTGTCAACCACCGCCACGGGCGCGGTGGCCGAGCTGTACATCAACGCCAACAGCGCCGCAATGCACAAGGCGGGCAGCGCGGCAATGAAAAACTGTGCCGCCACCTGGCGTTTGGGCATGGCCGGCAACTTGAAGGCGCGCAGCAAGCCAGTCAGCGCATTGCTACCGCCCGAACTGAGTGACTGCGACAGGGGCGGCAGGGTCACCAGGCGGTCTTTCTCGGCCAGCGGCGGCGCCAGGTGTGGCTTCCACTTGGCGATGACGATGACGTAAACCACATACAGGCCAGCCAGCATGATGCCCGGGAAAAAAGCGCCAGCGTAGAGCTTGACCACCGACACGCCCGCCGTGGCGCCATAGACGATGAGCAGCACCGAAGGCGGAATCAAAATGCCCAGGCAACCGCCAGCGGTGATGGCACCCGCCGCCAGGTGAATGCCGTAGCCCGCACGCAGCATGGCCGGCAGCGCCAGCAGCCCCATCAAAGTGACCACGGCGCCGACGATGCCGGTGGCGGTGGCAAAGATGGCGCAGGTCACGATGGTGGCCACGGCCAGCGCACCCGGCACACGCGCCAGCGACAGGTGCAGGCTCTTGAACAGTTGCTCAATCAGGTTGGCGCGCTCAACCAAGTAGCCCATGAAAACGAAGAGCGGTATCGCAATCAGCACGTCGTTGGACATGACCGAGTAGGCGCGCTGCACCATCAGGTCAAGAATCTGCTGCCCGGCCAAGGCGGGGTTGACGCTGCGGTAAGCCAGCCAGCCAAAGAACACGCCCATGCCCATCAGCGTGAAGGCGGTGGGGAAGCCCAGCATGATGGCCACCACCACCAACGCCAGCATCAACAAGCCCAGCGAGCCCAGGTCTTCGCGGCTTAAATGGCCGTCGGCAAAATTGCTCCAGGGCGTGAGGAAGATGACGACGACCAGAATGATGGCCATCAGCGAAAAACCAAACCAGAGTTCTTTGCGGATTTTCACTTCGTGCCCCCGGCTTGCACCACGTACTGGTCGAGCTTGGCAATGTCTTCGTCTTTCACGTGCACCATTTCTTTGAGCTTGTCCACGTCAACTTCTTCCACGTCTTCTTCGCGTGAAGGCCAGGCGCCTTGCTGTATGCACAGCACGCAGCGGATGATTTCAACCGCGCCTTGCAGCAGCAAAAACGCGCCGGCCAGCGGCAGCATCAACTTGAAGGGGTAGATGGGCGGGCCTTCAGCGGTGATGCTGGAGTGTTCGTTCATGGCCCACGACTCGGCGGCGAAGAAGTAGCCAGCATAGGTCAGCGCAAACACACCGGGCACGAAGAACAGCAGGTAGAGCACCAGGTCAATCGTGGCTTGTGTGCGCGGCTCAAAAAAGCCGTAGAGCACGTCGCCGCGCACATGCCCGGCCTTGGCCAGGGTGTAGGCGCCGGCCATCATGAACAGCGTGCCGTACATCATGATCATGACGTCAAAGGCCCACGAGTGCGGCTTGTCCAGCACGTAGCGCGAGAACACTTCCCATGAGATGAGCAGCGTGAGCGAAACGATAAGCCAGGAAAACGCCTGGCCGACAAAAGTGCTGATCTTGTCGACGGTGAGAAAGAGTTTTTGCATGTCGGGGCCCGCTGAAAAAAATCAGCCACCCGAAGCTTGCCCGGATAGCCGATGGGTGCGCGTGAGGCTTGGGTCTCATGAGCAAATGTCACTTGGTTACTTTGCTCATCCCCCTCGGGGGGCGGACGACGTATGTCGTCGGCCTGGGGGCGCTCAGGCTTTCTTGGGTGCCGCAGCCGGGGCGCCGAAGAAGTGGTTCACGGCCATGCGCCGGCTGACGTAGGTGTCTTGGTCCCACTTCACGGTGCGTTCGGCAAAGGCCCTTTGGGATTCGACAATTTCCTTGAAGAGTGCGTTTTCGGCCGACTTCTTTTTCAGGATTTCGCTCCACAGCTTGAGCTGCACTTGCAGCACCGAATCAGGCGTCTTGTAGAACTTGACCTTGTCCTTGGTTTGCAGCTCGATGTAGTCCTTGGAATAGCGGTCAATGGCCTTCCACGACATGTCGGCCGAAGCGGCTTCCACCGCATTGGCGATGATGGCTTTCATCTTCGTCGGCAGGGCGTCGTACTTGGGCTTGTTGAACATGATCTCGAAGGTCTCTGCACTTTGGTGATAGCTTTGCAGCATGCAGACCTTGGACACGTCGGGGAAGCCCAGCAAGCGGTCAGAGGTGGCGTTGTTGAACTCGGCCGCGTCCAGCAAGCCGCGGTCCATGGCCGGCACGATTTCGCCGCCCGGCAGCGCGTTGACGGCGGCACCCATCGCAGTGAACAAGTCGATGGCCAGGCCATTCGTGCGGTACTTCAAGCCCTTGAAATCTTCGGGCTTGGTGACCGGCTTTTTGAACCAGCCCAGCGGCTGCGTGGCCATCGGGCCGTACAGGAAAGACTGCACGGCGGTCATGCCGATGGAGGCGTAGAGCTTGGCCAGCAACTCGGTGCCGCCGCCGTACTTGTGCCACGACAGCAGCATGTTGGCGTCCATGCCAAAAGCCGGGCCAGAATTCCACAGCGCCAGCGCGTTTTGTTTGCCGTAGTGGTAGCCCAGCACGCCGTGGCCGCCGTCCAGCGTGCCTTTGGAGACAGCTTCGAGCAGACCAAACGCAGGCACGACCGAACCTGCGGGCAGCACTTCAATCTTCAGCTCGCCGCCAGTCATGTCGTTGACCTTGCGGGCAAAGTCGCCGGCGTACTCGTGAAAGATGTCCTTGGCCGGCCAGGTGGACTGGAAGCGCAGGGCCGTGACGGCCTGCGCCTGGCTCAGCATGGGTGCGGCCATGGCAGCCACGCCCACGGCGCCGCCGGTGGCGGACTTCAGAAAATTGCGGCGCAGGGCCGGGGATTTGGCTTGGGCTTGGCTCATGGTCAGTCTCCTGGATCTGGTGGTTCGAACAGCAGGGTTGGGCCTGCGGCCACAACGCGCACTGACTATTGCCGCCACAACGCAGCGTCACAAGTCGGTGTAACCCCGGCTGTCCCACGCCTCAGGCCAAAGCAGTTTTGACGTGGGCGCAGGCAATGCGCCACGCTGGCGCGGGCTCAGGGCTGGCGGCGGCCTTCGACCTGCACCACCAGTCGCACGCGGTCGCCAATCAGCGGCAGGCCGAAAGTGGCGCCAACGCTGCTGCGCAGCACTACGCCTGCAAAGTCGCCACCGCAGACTTCGGTGGCGCCGTCTTGGCGGCAGGCGAAGAAGCGCGCGTGCAGCGACAGCGGCTGGCTGTTGCCGCGAAAGGTGAACTCGCCGCGCACTTCAGCCAAGCGGGCGCCGTCAAAGCGAAAGTTGCGCGCTACGAAGAAGGCTTCGGGGTATTCGGCGCTGGCCAGCAAATCGGCCTGGCGCAAGCGCGCGTTGAAGACCGCCAGCCCAGTGTCGACCTGGGCCGTGGCGACGCGCAGCGCCACCTCGCCACGGCCGGCGGCCACGTCAAGCAGCACTTCGCCGCTCACGGGGCCGAAGCGGCCACGGAGGGTGGAGGTGGCGAAGTGCTGCACCTCAAAGTGCACAAAGCTGTGCTCGGGGTCGAGCACATAAACAGCCGGGGCGGCCCAGGCCCCAGGCCAGCCCAGGGCCAGCGTGGAGCACGCCGTGGCCCGCACAAGGGCCGGCAAATTCAGCCAGCCCATGCGCAGCCTCACTGCCGAATGGCTTCGATCTGCACCAACAGGCGCACCGCGTCAGGCGCAATGGCCGGCATGCCATAGGCGATGCCCCACTGGCTGCGCGCAATGGTGGCTTCAAAGTCGCCACCACAGACTTCGCGTTTGTAGATGGGGTTGGTGTAGCAGTTGAATTGATTGGCCTTGAGCGTCACCGGGTTGCTCTTGCCCAAGAGGGTGAGCGTGCCTTCCACGGCCACCACCTTGTCGCCATTGAAGACCAGCTTGTCGCTGACAAAGCGCCCGCTGGGGTGCTCGGCCACGTTGAAGAAGTCCTTGCCCTTGAGGTGGCCGTCAAAAGGCAGCACGCCAGTGTTGAGCGATGTCATGTCGATGGTGATGTCCACGCGGCCGCTTTTGGCCGTGCGGTCCAGCTGCACCGTGCCTTCTTTTTTGTCCCAGCGGCCACGGTTGGTGGAGGTGCCGAAGTGGCCGATCTCGAAGCTGACAAAGGTGTGCGTGGGGTCGACGTTGTAAGTCACGCTTTGTGCGTGGGCGGCGCCCAGGCTGAACAACAGGCTGGTGGCAATGGCGGTCAGTGTCTTCATGTCAATTCCAGGGTTAGGTAGCAATACGAGATGTTGAATTCAAAGCGGCGCCAGGCCTGTCAGCACAAGCTTGAAGCGCACCACAATGTCGTTGGACAGCAGCGAGGTGTCGGCCCATTCGGCCTCACCCACTTTGAAGTCCAGCCGCTTGAGGGTAAAGCTGCCGCTGGCCGTGCTGGTGGCGCCGCCTGCGCTTTGTTGCAGTTGCACCGGCACCGTCAGCTCACGCACCGCGCCTTTGATGCTGAGCTTGCCGGCCACGTCGAAGCGGCCCGGCCCGGCGGCCTTGATGGCGCTGGACACAAAACTGGCCTGCGCAAACTTGGCCACGTTGAGCCAGGTGGGTTTGGGCACTTCGGCGTCAAGCTCGGGGCTGCCAAAACG
>JANNEX010000072.1:0-1910 GCA_031379155.1 Rubrivivax sp. | reverse complement strand
CGTTTCGCCCAGGGCGGTGGCCTGGACGACTTGACACGCGCGCCCTACAACATCCGCGACGTGCAGGCGCGCTGGGTGCCGTATGCCGTGCAGCAAGCCACCAATCGCAAAGGCGCCATCGTGGCGGCGCCCACCGACATTGGCCCCGGCACTTTGCTCTACCGCATCGATGTGCTCAGCAAGGCCGGCGTTGGCGAAGCCGAGTTGACCCGCAGCTGGGAAAGTTATGTCGCCACGGGCGCCAAGATCAAGGCCGCCACGGGTTCTTACCTGATGGCGCATGCGCGCGACATGAAGGACATCGTCATCCGCACCGGCATCCAACCGGGTGAGGGCTTGTACTTCGACAGTGAATCCAAGGTGCTGGTGACTTCGCCGCGCTTTGTGCGTGCCTTTGAGCTGGCGCGCCAGGTGCGCCAGGGCAAGCTGGACGCGCGTGTGGGCGCCTGGTCCAACGAGTGGTCCGAAGGCTTCAAGCGCGGCACCATCGCCACCCAGATGACAGGCGCCTGGCTGGCCGGCCACTTGAACAACTGGTTGGCTCCTAACACCAAAGGTCAGTGGCGTGCGGCGCAGTTGCCCGAAGGCGCCATGGCCGCTTACGGGGGCACCTTCTTTGCCGTGCCGCGCGGCACACCCGTGGCCCACAAGGCTTTGGCCTGGGAGCTGATTCAGCTCTTGACGCTGAACCGCGAGATGCAGCTCGGCGCCTTCAAGTCGCAAGACGCTTTTCCTGCCTTGCTGGAAACCTACGACGACCCCTTCTTTGAGCAGCCCATCGAATTCCTGGGCGGCCAAAGTGCGCGTGTGGGCTGGCGCGCGGCGGCCAAGCGCATCACGGCCGTCAGCGTGCATAAACAAGACGCCTTTGCCGACGAAGTCATCAACACCGAACTCGACAAGGTGCTTGATCGCGGCAAAGACATCACCACCGCCTTGGCCGACGCAGAGCGGCTGCTCAGGCAGCGCGCTTTCCGTTGAACCCGCGTTGATCCTGCGCACCCGTTTGCCGCCATACACGCCACACCATGAAGCTGCCCGCCGCCTTGCGTCTGTCGCCCACCGTGGTGCCCTATGTGCTGCTCAGTCCTTTCGTGATTCTGTTCGCCGTCTTCGGCGTCTTTCCGCTGGCCTTTTCGCTCTACCTGGCCTTCCAGTCCTGGGAGCCCACCAGTGGCCTGGGCGCGATGCAGTTTGTCGGCCTGGACAACTACGCCTTTGCGCTGCAAGACGAATGGTTCTGGAAGTCACTGAAAAACACCGCCTGGCTGGCCGTCGCGTCCGGCGTGCCGCAGCACCTGGTGGCCATTCCGCTGGCGGTGTTCATCCACACCTCGTTCAAGAAGTTGCGCAACGCTGCGGTGGGGGCCTACTTCATGCCCTACATCACCTCGACGGTGGCCATCGCGATCCTCTTCAGTTCGCTGTTCTCCACCGACTACGGCCTTATCAACGTGGGCATCAAGATGCTGGCCCAGGTGCCCTTGCTCGGTGGCCTGATGCCGGCCAACCCGGTGGACTGGCTCAACGATCCCGACAACATCAAACCGGCCATCAGCCTGATCGTGTTCTGGCGCTATGTGGGCTTCAACGTCGTGCTGTATCTGGCGGCTTTGCAGACCATTCCTGGCGACATCTATGAAGCCGCCACCATGGACGGGGCAGGGCGCTTGCAGCAGTTTTTCCACATCACGCTGCCCAGCCTCAAGCCGATGATCTTTTTCGGCGTCACGCTGTCAGTCATTGGTGGCTTGCAGCTGTTTGAAGAGCCTTTCATCCTGACTGGCGGCCGCGGCGGTTCTGACCAGTCGGGCATGACCACCGCCATCTACCTGTACCGCATGGCTTTTGACTTCAACGACTTTGGCGCTGCCAGCGCCATGTCGTGGTTGCTGTTCATCCTGGTGGCC
>JANNEX010000052.1:0-2717 GCA_031379155.1 Rubrivivax sp. | reverse complement strand
GCCAGCCAGGCGTGGCAACTGCCCAGCGTGGGGTGGCCGGCAAAGGGCAGCTCTTGCTGCGGCGTGAAGATGCGCACGCGGTAGTCTGCCGCCGGGTTTGCGGGCGGCAGCAAGAAGGTGGTTTCCGACAGATTGGTCCAGCGCGCAAAAGCGGCCATGGTGTCGTCAGACAAGCCCTGTGCGGCGTGCACGACGGCCAGCGGGTTGCCCTTGAGCGGCACGGCGCTGAAGACATCGAGTTGATGGAATTTGCGCTGCATGGTGGGCCTTGATTTCAAGCGTTTTTGAGCAAGCCGGCCAAGATGGCCACGCCTTGTTCGATGCGCTGCGCAGACACCGTCACAAAGCTCAAGCGCAGCGTGTGGTGATGGCCACCATGCGGGAAGAAAGTGCTGCCGGGAACAAAAGCCATGCCGGCTGCCACGGCCTTGGGCAGCAACGCGGTGGCGTTGATGTGCGTGGGCAGCTCGACCCAGAAGAACATGCCACCCACCGGCGCCTGCCACTTACAGCCGGGCGGCAGATGCGTTTGCAGCGCTGCGCGCATGGCATCGCGCTGGGCTTTGTAGCGCGCGCGGATGGTGGGCACATGGTCGCGCAGGAAGCCGTTTTTGATGACCTCATAGACCACCCGCTGGTTGAAGCCCGGTGTGTGCAAATCAGCCGCCTGTTTGGCTTGCAGCAGCTTGGGGTAAAGCTGCTGCGGCGCCAGCACGTAGCCCAGTCGCAGGCCCGGCGCCAGCACCTTGGAAAACGAACCCAGGTAGACAGCGCCGTCACCCAAACTCGCACTCACGGGTGGCGGCGGCGCCTCGTCAAACCACAGGTCGCCGTAGGGGTTGTCTTCAACGATGGACAAGCCCAGCTCTTGTGCTTTTTTTGCCAGCGCCAGGCGACGCGCGGCGGGCAAGCAGCGACCGGTGGGGTTCTGGTAGTTGGGCAGCAGGTAGAGGAAACGAGCACCACGTGCCACCTCTAACGCCTGTGGTAAGGGCCCGTCGTCATCGCCTTCGACGGCCACAAATTCGGCTTCATAGGGCGCAAAGGCTTGCAGTGCGCCCAGGTAAGTCGGCGACTCGACGGCCACCGTGCTGCCGGGGTCTATGAGCACCTTGCCCACCAGGTCCAGCCCCTGCTGCGAGCCGGTGGTGATGAGCACGCGGTCAGCGTCGGCCTTCAGGCCTTGCGCCTTCAGCTCAGCCGCGACCCATTCGCGCAGTGGCGGGAAGCCTTCGCTGGCGGCGTATTGCAAGGCCTCGCGCGGGTTGTCGCGCAGCACTGCCGTGGTGGCGGCTTGCATGGCCGCCACCGGAAAGGTGTCGGCCGACGGCAGACCGCCGGCCAGGCTGATGATGTCGGCCCTTTCGGTGATCTTCAAGATCTCGCGGATGGTGCTGGGGTTGAGCCGCTGTGCGCGGCGGGCCATCGTCCAGTTCATGGTGTCTCCAACATCCAGTTCACCGCCGCCTGCGCGTGCAGCACGGTGGTGTCAAACACGGGCAAGGGGCTGCTTGCCGCGTCAATCAGCAAGCCGATTTCTGTGCAGCCCAGGATCACCGCTTGTGCGCCTGCCACTTGCTGGCGCGCAATGAGTGCCAGCACGGCCGCTCGCGAATCATCACGCACGATGCCTCGGCACAGCTCTTCGTAGATGACGCGGTGCATCAGTGCGCGGTCGTCGGCGCCCGGCACGCTGATGCCGATGCCAAAACGTGTCTGCAAACGCGCGCGAACGATGCTGTCGTCTTCCATCGTGAAGCGGGTGCCCAGCAGCGCCGCGTGCTGCACACCGGCGGCTTGCAGTGCGGCGCCGGTGGCGTGCGCAATGTGCAGCAAAGGCAGAGTGCATTGCGATTGGATGTGATCCGCCACCTTGTGCATGGTGTTGGTGGCCAAGACCAGGCCTTGTGCACCGGCGCGTTGCAGGCCTTGCGCCGACGCGGCCATCAGCGCAGCCGCCGCGTTCCAGTCGCCAGCCGATTGCAGTGCCGCCACAGGCGCGAAGTCCACGCTGTGCAGCAGCAGCTGGGCGCTGTGCAGGCCGCCCAGGCGCTGCGCCACGGCCTGGTTGAGCAAGCGGTAATAGACGGCAGTGCTCTCCCAGCTCATGCCCCCAATGAGACCCAATGTTTTCATGTCGCCACCCTGCTTACCGGCATGCGCTTGCCCACAAACACCACGGCAATGACGGCCAGTGAAAAAGCCACTGTGAGTGCGTCCAACTTTTCACCCAGCACGGGCACCGCAAACAGCAGCGCCAAAAAAGGTTGCAGCAACTGCACCTGACTGACACGCACCACACCGCCCAGGGCCAGGCCGCGGTACCAGGCAAAAAAGCCCAGCCACATCGAAAACACGGCCGCGTAGCTAAAACCCAGCCAGGCCGATGGCCGCACGGCCTGCTCGGGCCACAGCCACAACATAGCGGGCAAAGTGAGCGGCAATGAGCCCACCAGCACCCAGCAGATGACTTGCGGTGCCGGCATCACCGCCGCCACCCGCGCGCCGGCCACGTAGCCGATGGAGGCACTGAGCACGGCCAGCAGCAACCAGCCGTCGGCCAGGCTCAGGCTGCCGCTGCCTTGCCAGGCGGCAAAAGCCAGCACCAGGCCACAGCCCAGCACGGCACAGGTCCAAAAGCCGAGCGACGGCCGTTGACGCAGGACCAGCGCGGCCACCACCGCTGTGCCCAGCGGCAGCACGCCGGTGACCACCGC